>JBAQQZ010000078.1:0-32730 GCA_049295615.1 Patescibacteria group bacterium | reverse complement strand
CTGTTCAGACTGTCTGAGCACCGACGAAAAAAATAAAAACGCCGAGTTTCTGAACAACGTTTTTGCCAATCAGTCGGCGACCCTTTGCATCTCCTCCCAATTCGACCCGAACTTCGCATCCGCCACGATCGGGCACCCGATCTTCTCGACGTTCTCCATAATATCTTTCACTCGCGCCGCGACGTTCTTCACGTCTTTGATCGGCACTTCGAAAACTAATTCATCATGAACTTGAAGCAGCATCCGTGTGTCCGGAAACTCTTTCGGTAATTTTTCATGCAGTGCGATCAGCGCGAGCTTGATCAAGTCACCCGTTGCCGTGCCTTGTACCGGCATGTTGATCGCCATGCGTTCAGCCGCCGCGCGCATCTGCGGAAGAGGGGAATTGATCTCTGGAATCGGACGGCGACGGCCGAATAATGTTTCAACGTAGCCGAGCTTGTGCGCCAATGCTTTTGTCTGGTCGAGATATTCGCGGATGCCGGAATACACATGGAAATATTCGTCGATAAACGCTCGCGCTTCTTGGAAGGGGACGCCTGCGGCTTTCGACAAACCCTGCGGCCCTTGGCCGTAGATGATCCCGAAGTTGATCGCCTTTGCTGCGCGTCGTTGGTCTTTGGTGACTTCGTCGATCGGGATATGCCAAATCGCAGCCGCCGTTGCGGTGTGAATATCGAGGTTTTGGCGGAACGCTTCGAGCATTTTTTCGTCATGCGCTAGCGCTGCGATCACGCGCAGTTCGATCTGCGAATAATCGCACGACAGCAACGTGAACCCAGGCGACGCGACAAAACCACGGCGGATCTTGCGGCCGAGTTCCGTACGGATCGGAATATTCTGCAGATTTGGATTCGTCGACGCCATGCGTCCGGTCGCTGCGCCGATTTGGATGTAGGTTGTATGCACGCGGCCATCTGTATCGGTTTGCGACGGAAGTGTTTCGACGTACGTCGACAACAACTTCGAGACTTCGCGGTATTCCGAAATCTTTTCGATGATTGGGTGTGCACCTTCCAGTTTTTCGAGTTCGGATGCAGCAGTCGACAACCCTGTTTTGCCGCGCTTGATGCCCTTGGACGGGATCTTGAGCGTCTCGAACAGCACATGCGACAACTGGCCGGGCGACGCTGGGTTAAAATCCTCGCCGGCGAGCTTGACCATCTCTTTTTCCAAACGTGTTTTCACTTTCCGGAAATCTTCTTGGAGCGTTTTGAAATAGTCACGGTCAATCATCACGCCACGATTTTCCATCTCGCCCAAAATCGGGATGAGCGGCAACTCAAACCGTTCGAGGATCTTGGTCATCCCTTGGTCGGCCAATTCTTTTTGGAGCAGGGGACGGAGCGCGCGGATGGCTTCAACTTCGGCAAACGGCTTTTCATCCGAATCCGGAAACACGACCCCGAGACGCGACGCAGTAACCGACGGCAAGTCGTTCCCGCTTTCTCCAGATGATAAGAGGTAGGAGGCGATCTGCGTATCAAAACCGATCCCATCAAGATTCATCTTCTTCGTCGCGCACCAATGCCACGCCTCTTTCAACCCATGACCGATTTTCTCAAGTTTTTTGTCCTCAAACGCATTAGCCAAGGCTTTCATCACGGCTTTATCTGACAGCGCAGATGAGGATAAGACGACTGCCGTCTCTTTGCTGCCAAGCGCCAATCCGGGAGTTTCCGCGAAGAGCGATGCCTGCGGAATCTCAAGCGGACGGACAACAAGCAGACCGTCTTTGCGAGCTTCATCTAAAAACGCAGACAGGTCTTTGGCTGACGAAATCGTTTTCCGTGATCCGGTCGCAGCCACGGTCTTCGTTGGCGACAGGCGCGTGACGTTCTTCGCCGCTTTCTTATTGCGTTCGACGGGTTCTGTTCGCGTGATCGGGGCACCCGCTGCCGGTTTATCCGGTTTTGACGTGAGCAACCGCGACACGAGCGACTTGAACCCATACGTCAAAAATTGCTGCTTGACCTCTTCAACATCCGCCGGCTTGCGCAGCAAGTCGCTGTTCTTCAATTTCACCGGCGCGTCGATCACGAGCTTCACGATGGGATAGGTTTCTTCAGCCGCCGCTTCGCCATCCATGAGCTTCTGGCGGACCGAGGCCGACATGTCGCTCTTGGCGTCACGCGCCGCTTTGAAAATTCCTTCAAGATCATGGAACTTCAACAACAACTCCGTTGCCGTCTTTTCACCGATGCCGGGAACGCCTTTCAAGTTATCTGACGCATCACCGCGCAAGGCCTTGAAATCGATGATCTGCGACGGCGTGAGTCCCGTCACTTCCTTCAACATCGCTTCATCATAAATCACGGTTTCGCTGACACCCTTCTTGAACGCCATCACGCGGATGTTCGGCGAGATCATCTGCCAGATGTCTTTATCGGACGTGAGCAGCGTCACCTTGACGCCATCGTCAGCCAAACGAGTCGCCAGAGTGCCCAGCAAGTCGTCCGCTTCGTACCCAGGCAACTCGACGTTCACCGCGCCAAACGCCTCGACCACGTCTTTGACGAGCGGGAACTGGTCATAAAATTCATCCGGCTGCTCGACGCGTTGTGCCTTATAGCTCGGCATCGCCACGTGCCGATAGGTCGGCTCGGGCGTATCCCAGCAGACGACAAGATAATCAGGATGTTCCAACTTTGCGATGTTCATCAAAACAGATGAAAAGCCGTAAACCGCATTTACGATCCGGCCATCCGGCGCTTTGAGAGGCGGCAAGGCATGCCAGGCACGGTGGATCAGCGCATTCGCATCGATCAAAAGCGCGGTCGGTTGTTTGTTGGGTGACGCCATGGGCTACACAGTAGCGCTATTTCTCCTTCCATGAAAACCCCGACGGCATGCGCGAAAGGATGGCAAAATCGAGCCCCATGCGCACGGCCCGACGTGCTTCGGCACGCGTGCCACGGTTGTCCCACGCGCCAATCTTGTATCCAAGGTCACGCAGCTTGCGGATGCGGCGATGCGTGAGAAGCGGCAAACGGAACGCAATACCCCATGGCGCAAGCCGCTCGATCTTGCGTAAGAAGCGGCTGCCGCGCAACGGCAACGGCCAACGCGCAACCAGCAATAGCGTCCGCACATCCGGGACTTCGGTTTTGACGCGTGCCAAAATGGGCGCATGGAATGAGGAGACGATCGTGCGATCGCGTAATCCTGTGCTGGTCTTGAGTTTGGCGATCAAGTCCTCTGTCACGTCGAGCGTCTTCACTTCCATGTCGAGCAATGCCGGCTCATGCACTTGCGCGGTGACATCATTTAAGGTCGGGATCGTGCCGCCATGGCGCAAAGTAATCTCCGACAGCTCATCCGCCGTCAGTTCAACGATCTTGTGCGCGTCGCCAGCAATACGATGGAGGTTCGCGTCATGCACGACGACCAGCTCATCATCCTTCGACAGGCGTAAATCAAACTCAACGCCATCCGCGCCGTTTTCGATGGCGGATTGGAAGGCGGGGACCGTGTTTTCGGAAATGCCGGGCACCCGGAAACCGCGATGGGCCAAGATCAACATCGGCCAAAGGATAGCCCAAAACGCCCAACCCGTCACGCCATCTTGAGCCTCGACAGACGCCGCGGAGCTTGGTACATTCGACGCGCCAAAGAGGCAGGGCGTGGTAGCCAAGTGGTAAGGCACGGGTCTGCAAAACCTGTATTCGAGAGTTCGATTCTCTCCCACGCCTCCAACAGAAACTTCTCCAAAAATGGGGAAGTTTTTTGAAATGAAAAAAACCGCCTTGGCAGAATGCCTTGGCGGGTTTTGAGGTGAGCGTTAGATAGACGCGTTGCCGAAGAGAGCGCCTATCCCAGGAAGCCGGCCAGCTGCTCCAAGAGCTGGACGAACGGGTTCGCCTGCGTGTCGTCCATCGGCGACTCCGGCGGCAACTTGGCCGCGTCGATCTCGTTCGCCAGACGAGTGCCCTCGGCCGGATCGATGAAGCCGTCGTTGATCAGCCCGTCGACCAGCTTGTTAGCAATGGTCTTGGAGTACACGCCGGACGTCGTGTCGAAGCCGTAGACGTTGAGGTGCGCGTGACGGAAGTCGTCCATCCGCGCTTCGAGAGCACCGCCGCAGATCTCGAAGCTCACGGGCGTGACACCATCGGGCAGCGGCACGATGCCGAAGTGATATTCGAGGATCGCCTCGAGGTGTGGCGACCCGGACGCGATCATGCGGTCGGTGCGCGTCACCTTCTTCTCGAGCTTCAGACCGTTCAAGCCCTCGATGACAGCCTCCTCGTCTTGCGGGGTGAACACGCCATACTCGACGGCGGTGCCCGCATACTTGGTCGCCGTCTCGTGCGAGAAGGTGGTCAGCGCCGGCTTGCCGAAATTCGCAAGAAAGAGCAGCGCGTGGGGCGGCATCTTGCTGCAGTACGCGAAGTCGCACGCACCATCGGTGCACATCTCGACGCGGGTCGGACCGCTCCCAGGGAACGGCGGCGTGACACCGTAGCGCAGGTCGATGACCGACTTGCACGTGGGATAGCCCTTGCTGCGGACGAGGCGGTCGTCGATCGTGACGGCGTCGGACAGCGACGACGCGCGAATCTCACAGTCCACGGCTCCAGCCGCGTCACCATCCACCAAGCCGTCGTCGACGACAGCCTTGAGATGCAACCGGCTTGCAGCGCGCGAGAACGACGGCGGCGACTTCTTGGTACCGTCGTGTGAGGTGAGGATGATGTTGCCGTGGGCCGGCCACACCGCGCATTCGTCTTCCTTGCAGATCTGGAACCGCACGGACGGCTTGTTCATGAACATGCTCCGAATCATTGCCTCCTGCCCAAGCCCCTCTGGCAGTTTGCGTTTGTCGGTACAACGAGGGGAAACAGGGCAAGAACCAAGCTCTTACGCTACTCCCCATCGTCGGACACGTAGAAAGGACAAGGCGAGAAATATAGGGGAAAAAGGGGGAAATGTCAAGAGTCAAATCTAAGATGACAAATCTTTTATTGTCATTTCGAGCTTGTCGAGAAATCTTCCATTAAACAACTCTCCATCAGGTTCTCCCAAAAAGGATTCTCCCGGTTAATCAGCCATTCTTTCTTCGACCGACTCCATCGCTTGAGCTGCTTCTCTCGTTCGAGCGCCGACCAGACGTCGCCAGTCGTCTCGTAATACAGCAAGCGATTCAACTGATACTTCGCCGTAAATCCTTCAATTTGTTTTCGCCGGTGCTCCACAACACGTCGTTCGAGGTCGTTTGTCATGCCGACGTATAACGTCGTATGCAGGGCGTTCGTGATGATATAGACGAAATAATTTTGTTCGTTCATATATACACCGCTGCGGGAAAACGCTGCGTTTGTCAAGTGGAAGATCTCTCGGCTTCGTCAAACTTCGCTCGAGATGACAATGCCTTTTTACGTTCTTTCTAAGAAAAAATATAAGGCGTTGTCATCTCGACCATCATGGAGAGATCTTCAAATTAAAACGACCCCGCCGGTGTAATCCGTTGGGGTCGTATCTCCATCTATTCTTGCCCGATGGGAGGGAGTTGAGCTAGCGGACGTCACTAGGCGTATGGTGAAGAAGCGCGGAGACGAGTCCGGACTGCGCGCGTGAGGCGAAGAACACTTCCGAGAATTCCACGGCCTCTTCCCACGTACGGCCGGACCAGCAGCGCCAGTCCCAAGGATGAACCTGGAACTCCGCACGCATCACGGCGTCGAGCTCGACCTTGCGTGACGACGGCAGGTGGATAGGCCAGCCGTCTTCGCCGAAGAACTCGATGCGAGGCAGGCTCGCGACCACCTCTTCGGCCAAATGGCGAAATGACTCCCGCCTGAAGTGGACCGCGAACACCGCACAGGCCGGCCAAGCAAACTCATTCGGCGACTCGTCGCGGAACAGGGGCTTACCGTCGGACTCGCCACCGAGATAAGCGGATGCGTACTTGTTCATCTTTGTCTGTGTCCTTTCAAAGAACAGATTGATCTTCCAAATTCTCCCAAAACGCACACTCGCCAGCTCTTTCGAGCTGGCGAGGACTGCGTGTCACGAGCTTAATTCAAGACTTCGATCTTCACGTTGCGCACGCCCCACTTCATGGCATCGGACTTTGAGAGCATCCAGATGTCCATGCGGTAGGTGTAGCGGGCGTTCATGCGGTCGTGGACCTCAAACACTTGGTCGCCGAAGTATTGCGGGATGCGGATGCGCGTCCCGATCGGCAGGAAGTTGGCGGCCACGATGCCGTCGCGCACCTGGGAACCATCGGCCGTCGTGAACGGCGAGCCATCCGTTTGGCCGGGCTCGGAGGTATAGGCCGAAACCGGGACGGTGATCGTGCGGGCAGCCGGCTCATCCGAATGTTCCTCGGGAGTCGTCAGGTCCGGCGCATTGATGACGTTCCACTTTTTCACCTTTTTGGCGTTCGCGGCCGTCGGAAGCGCAGCCGGAAGCGAGACAGGCACGACGAGACCGGTGACAGCCGTCGTTTGCAAGTCTTGGGAGGTCTGGACGGTATCAGCCGTGGTCGGCGTAGCGGCATTGATGCCGGCCGCTTGGACCTGGGTGCTGGTAAACGTCAAAACCGCGACAATCCCCATAATCGCTTGGCGTTTACGGGGGGAAAGGTTGAACTTTTGGGTGAAATGCCACATAGGTTTGAGGCCTAGACCGGGACCTTAGAATGAGGTAGCTTCCGATTCTAGACCGGAATGTATACCACATTTGCCCCTTTTTGTCAAGGGGTATACCCTATTTTTCAACGTAGCTTAGCCAAATTTTCAAGCCCAAACCTCTTATGCCCATCAAGCAGCTTTTAGCCAAACGGTCTGACCGCGACAACACGCCGCAGGCCAAGGCGGCGCGCAAAAAAAAGCTCAAGAGCTTGCTCTTGGTTGGCTTGGTGGTCTTGGGAGCCCTATTGGTCGTCGGTGCGTTCGCCCTGACCATCGCTTTGGCTTGGATTTCGCGCGATTTGCCTGATCCAAATACGCTCATTAACCGCAACGTCGCCCAAACCACCAAAATCTACGACCGCACGGGCACGCATCTCCTCTATGCGATCCATGGCGATGAAAACCGCACTCTCATCCAAATCAGCGACCTACCCAAATACATCCCCGAAGCCACGGTCGCCATCGAAGACAAGAATTTTTACAACGAACACGGCGTCGATTGGCTTGGCTTGGTGCGTGCAGCCGTCACCAGCGTACTCAAAGGCCAACGCATCCAAGGGACTTCAACCCTCACGCAACAGCTCGTGAAGAACGCCATCTTGACCAACGAACGGACGCTCACCCGCAAGGTCAAAGAAATCCTGTTGTCGCTTCAAATGGAACGCGTGTTCACCAAGGACCAAATCCTCCAGCTCTACTTGAACGAGATCCCTTACGGTTCGACGACCTACGGCATCGAGTCGGCCGCACAGACGTACTTTGGCAAATCCGCCAAAGAGCTGACGCTCGATGAAGCTGCGCTGCTTGCTGCATTGCCACAGGCACCAGACTTGTACTCGCCGTATGGCACAGGCTCACATGGCGACAACCGTGATGCGCTCGTCGCCCGCCAACACACCATCCTTGATTACATGGCGGCACAGGGCTACATCACCAAGCAACAAGCGACAGACGCCAAGAACGTCGACACCCTCAAAAAATTGGTCCCGCAAACCCAAGGTGACATCCACGCGCCACACTTCGTGATGTACGTGAAATCACAGCTGGTCGACAAGTACGGCGAGGACGTAGTTGAGACCGGCGGCCTCAACGTGATCACCACACTTGATTGGGACAAACAACAAGACGCCGAAAAAGCCGTGACCGATGGCGTCGCGGCGCTAGGGAAGAAATATAACTTTACCAACTCGGCGCTCGTGTCGATCGACCCGAAGAACGGCCAAATCCTCGCCATGGTCGGTTCGGTCAACTTCTTTGACACGGCACATGATGGCCAGGTCAACGTAGCTTTGAGCTCGCGCCAGCCCGGATCATCCTTCAAACCCATCGTGTATGCGGCGAGCTTCATCAAAGGCTACACGCCAGACACCACACTGTGGGACGTGAACACGACCTTCAAGACAGACCTGCAAGATTACTCGCCCAAAGACTACGACCTGAAAGAACGCGGGCCCGTGACTGTGCGCCAAGCGCTCCAAGGTTCTCTGAATGTGCCGGCCGTCGAGATGCTCTACCTCGTCGGTGTCGGGCGCGTGCTCGATTTTGCTGAGCAGCTCGGCTACACCACCTTCAGCGACCGTAGCCGCTTTGGCCTGTCGCTTGTGTTGGGCGGCGGCGAAGTCAAGCTCCTCGAACACACCAACGCCTACGCGGCCTTTGCCGACCAAGGCATGCAGTTCCCAACCGCTGCCATCATGCAAGTCACGGACCCGTCCGGAAAAGTCTTACAGCAATGGACGCAACCACAAGGCACACAAGTCATGGACACGGACACGGCCAACCGCATCTCCAACATCTTGAGCGACAATAACGCGCGTGCCTACGTTTTCGGCTTGCACAGCGCCATGACATTGCCCGGCCGCGCCGTCGCCGCAAAAACGGGAACCACGAACGACTTCCATGACGCGTGGACGTTGGGCTACACGCCATCGCTTGTGGCGGGTGTGTGGGTAGGCAACAACGACAATAGTGCCCTGACACGTGGCGCTGACGGTTCGGTCGTCGCAGCTCCGATCTGGCAAAGCTATATGAAGAGCGCCCTCGCCTCGTCGACGCCCGAGACGTTCGTCAAACCGCCGCCCGAGAACGTGACGAAGCCCGTCCTCGAAGGCACGGACACGCAAGTCCAGATGAACGTCGACAGTGTCACGGGGTTGCTCGCAACGCCTCTTACGCCGCCGGAGGACGTGATCCAAAAAACCTTCAAGGTCGCACACACGACGTTGTATTACGTCGATAAGGATGACCCTCGCGGGCCACAGCCGACCGACCCCACGCAAGACCCGCAATTCAACAACTGGGAAAGCGCCGTCCAAAGCTGGGTGCAGCGCACCGGCTGGAATGCCACCTCCAGCCCACCAACGCAAAGCGATGACGTGCACACCCAAGCCAATGCGCCGGTCGTGACCATCCAGAACCCGCAAGCCAATGCTCAACTTTCGAGCCGTTCAGCGAGCGTGAGCGTCAACGTAACCGCCGCGCTCATGATCACACATGTTGACGTCTCAAGCGAAGGCCAGCTGCTCGGCACGTCACAATCTGCGCCCTGGAACATCTCCATCAACTTCCCCAACTCAATTGCCAAAGGCTTCCACGACATCACTGTCACGGCCTATGACAACGTCGGCAACCAAGGTTCAGCGACCGTCACCGTCAACTTGAACGCCGACCCATCGCCCATCTCGCTCCACATCACGAGCTTGTCGAACGGCACGGCGTTAATAGCTAACGACTTCCCATTACCCGTCTCGGTCTTTGTGAACGACATTGCCAAAGCGCAAAAAGTTGACCTCTATCTCCAAGGCCCCGACGGTTCGACCCACATCCTTGGCACCCAAGTGGCGCCAACCTCCAACCAAATCTCATTCACCTGGAACTATAATCCGGGGCCAGGGGACTACACCGTCTTCCCCGTGCTGACGGAGACGGATAACACGACCTACCCCGGTGATTCGCTCAAAGTGACGATCGGGCAGTAGACACAAGAGGAGGAAGAACAAAAAATCCTCGCCGTGTGGGGCGAGGATTTTTTTACGGATCCGTCCTATTGTCTGATTGGCATCACGATATAGCGGTATTTCTCGTTCGACGCTTCCGGCGTCACGAGCACGGCGTTCATCCCGTCGATCTGCTTGAAGCGGACATTGTCAGAGCTCATTGCCGAGAGGCCGTCACCAAAATAACGGAAGTTAAGGGTCACGGCATTGGCTTCACCCGTGACTGCGCCTTTAATGACGGTCTTCGTCTTGCCCGTCCCTTGGTCGGCAGATTGCACGGTGCACGTTCCTTTCTCCGGGTCGAACGATACATGGATATCGAACAGCCCTTGGCGCGAGAACAAGCTCGCCGCGCGCACGGCTTTCTGCAACTCCGACCGTGAGACGACCGCCTCGGTCTTGAAGTTCTGGGGAATGATCTGCTGATAGTCCGGGAACGAGCCTTCGATTAGGCGAGAGACGAGCTCGACATTCCCAAAGCTCATCACCATCTGATTTTCGGTGAAGTCGAGCGTCACGGTTTCCGGCATGCCCAGTTCGTCCTTATACGACCCCAGGATGCGCGTCGCTTCCACAAACGCCCTTGCAGGCACAATCGTCTTCAAATCGCCCTTGCCGCCCGTACAAGACACCACACGTTCAGCCAGGCGATAGGAATCGGTGGCCACGAACGCAACTTCGGAACCTTTGAAGAAACAGGCGACGCCCGACAACTCCGGACGAGATTCTGACGCGGACACGGCAAATGCCACTTGGCTGATTGCGCGCTTGGCGTCCGCCGCCGGCAATTGGTATCCGTGGTCCTTCGCAAGACGCGGGAGCAACGGGAACTCGCTCGACGGCATGCCTTTAAGCGTCGTCTCCTGTTCGCCGGCGCGCACGTCGAGCCCTTCTTCCGTCAGCACAAGTTCCACTTTGCCGCTCGGCAAGAGCGACACGTAATCCATGAAGAGTTTGGCTGGGACGCTGTACTCGCCTTCCATCTCAACTTTGCCACGGACACTGCAATTGACCGCCATCTCCAAATTCGTCGTTGAGAGCTTGAGCGAGCCGGCCTCGGTCTTCAACAAGACATTCCCCAAGACAGGAAGATTCACATTCTTCCCAGCGACGTGTCCGACCATGTTAAGTCCTTGGACCAGGTTCTCTTGTGTACAGGCGAAGTGCATAGCGGTTCTATTATCTGTCTATGTATATGAATCAGAAATAGCAGTAGAGGGTGTGGACAGTGTGGATGGCTCTTGGATGATGCGGTGGCGCTTGGTGATCCGTGGCTTTTTTCATTCACACGACGTGTGCCAGGAACGGGGATGGATGTGTCTCAGGTGTGGATGTTGCCAAGTCGGATAGAGCTTCGTGCAGTGTTTGTCACGAGGCCATCCACAGCTCATGTGGAAGCATTTGCCCCGGTCGTCGCATAGAGTTTCTCGCGGAGCATCGCGATGTCGCGCCGCAATGTTTCATCGGTTTTCACGAGACCCGAAATCTTGGAACAGGCATGCATGGCCGTCGTATGGTCGCGTCCCCCGAGCTGTGTGCCAATCGCCGGGAAAGAACACTTGGCTTCTTCGCGCAGCAAGTACATGGCGATTTGCCGCGGATAGGCTAAACGCTGTTCACGGCTTTTTCCAAGGATCTCTTCGAGTGACAGATCGTAGTAGCCCACCACGATCTCGATCAAGCGGCGCGGGGTGATGGTGCGCTTCGGCGCGTTCGGCACAAAGCTCTGCAAGAGCGACTGGACCGATTCCATGGTGGCCGGCGTGTTCTTGAATTGGTGGTAGGCAATGATCTTGTTAAGCGCGCCTTCGAGCTCGCGCACGTTCATTTGCACGGTGCCTGCGATATAACGCAGTATTTCTGGGTTGAGTTGGATGTTTTTTTCACGCGCCTTGGCTTCTAGGATCGCCACCCGCGTTTCAAAGTCCGGGGCCGAGACGTCGGTGATCATGCCCCACTCAAAACGCGTCAGCATGCGTGTTTCGAGGCTTTGGATGTCCTTGGGCGCGCGGTCGGACGAAATGACGAGTTGTTTGTTGTTCTGGTGGAGCGTGTTGAACGTATGGAAAAGCTCTTCCTGGGTGCTTTCTTTGCCGGCGATGAACTGGATGTCGTCGATTAAGAGTACATCGACGTTGCGGTACATGTCTTTAAATTCCTTGCCACGTCCGCCACGCACCGCTTGGATGAACTCATTCGTAAAACGCTCGCTAGTGACATACAGGACTTTGGCATTCGGATTGCTCTCGAGCACGTGATGGCCGATGGCTTGGAGCAAATGCGTCTTGCCTAGCCCCGATCCACCGTAAATATAAAGCGGATTATAGGCTTCGCCGGGCTTGGCTGCCACGGCCATGGCCGCAGCATGTGCCAGTTCATTGGCTTTGCCTACCACGAAACTTGGGAAGATATAACGCGGATTCAGGCCAATATCCGTATGCGACGGGACGCTGGACGAAGGATCTGCCACGCGGAAACTTTCAGCTTCCTCAACCTGGTGGTTCGATTCGATTTGGTCAGCGAATTGCTGGAGCGGCGTGGTATTCCGTACCTCTACGCGATATGTGACTTCACGCACGCCGTTTGAGGTCACGTTGCGCAGCGCTTTTACGATCGGCTCGTGGTATTTCTTTTCAAGCCAGGCTTTGGTGAACGTGTTGGGGACCGAAATCACCACTCGGCCATTTTCGAGCGAGGAAATGAAGGTATTCTTGAACCAAGTCGTGAAATTGGCTTTGGAGAGCGTCAGTTCCAGCTCTCCAAGGGTGGCCTGCCAGGTTTCGTTGAGGTCCATAATGAAAGCAAAAGTTCGTAAGAAAGACGCGTTGCAATAGGTAGATGTCAACAACCTCGAGAGGACTTGTCAAATATGTTGATAGAAGGTGGATAACCTCGCAACATATTAACAGCCATCATCGGAGTTTTCCACCCGGGTAGGGGTGCCTACTTGCCAGAATTTGGTTTTTCGGGCATTCTTTGTGACAAGATTCACTAGAAAACCTTCATGGCCACCAAGCGAACCTATCAGCCAAAAAAGCGCCGCCGCGCCAAAGTGCACGGCTTCCGCGCGCGGATGAGCACCAAGAACGGCCGCAAGGTCCTCTCCACCCGCCGCGCCAAAGGACGCAAGAGCCCTGCCCTGCGCAAGGGGAAATAAGATAAACCCCGGAAATCCGGGGTTTTTCTTCGCCTATGCTGCCAAAAACGCGTCGCCTCACCAAAAAGAAAGACTTCATGAAGCTGGCCGTCCAAGGCCGGTCCGTTTTTGGGCCGTATGCCACCTTGCGCATCAATCACGCCCAAAGCGGCACAAAAAGCCGTATCGCTTTCATCACATCAACTAAGGTTTTTAAGCTTGCGGTCGACCGCAACCGCGCCAAACGCCGCATGCGCGAGGTATTGCGCGGGTTGCTGTCCGAAATCCCGGACGGTCTCTCGTTGCTCTTCGTCTTGAAGCCGGAATCGCGTGATGCAAAGTACGAGTCGCTCGTCGAAGAAGTAAAACGCTTGCTTTCCAAAATTCCCGAAGCGCTCCAGAAGCCGGCTAAGCCGTCGTCGCGTGGAAAAAAATTCACGACCAAGATGACGACACCCAGGAAGCCATGAAGATCACCAATGCGCCGCGTCGTGCCGGGCAACTCCTGATCATCGTCTACCAACACACGCTCTCGATGGACCATGGCCCGTTGTCGCGTCTCACGAAATACCGCATGTGCATTTACGATCCGACCTGTTCCGAGTTCGGCTATGAAGCGATCGGCAAGTATGGTTTGCTAAAAGGGAGCTGGCTCACCGCAGGACGGTTGCTGCGCTGTACGCCGTGGCATCTCGGCGGCCACGACCCGGTTCCGTGATATGAAATTTTTCCCGAAGCGCGTCGACAAGCCATGGGGCTATGAATCGTGGTGGGCGCATAACGACAAGTACGTCGGCAAGCTCATCCACGTCGATGCGAACAAACGGTTGAGCTGGCAGTATCACACTAAAAAAGACGAGACGATGTTTTGTCTTTCCGGCAATGCCGTCCTCGTGCATGAACAAGACGGAAAGGTTATTGAAGAAACATTGAAACCCGGCGAATCTTTTCGTATTTCGCCTGGGACAAAGCATCGGCTGAAGGCTGGAGCAGGCGGCTGCGACGTCCTTGAAGCCTCAACACCAGAGGTTGACGATGTCGTCCGGCTGGAGGACGACTACGGACGCGAGGCTCCGTTGGCTTGAATACATTTGGTGAACACGTTTTCTACTTCGGATGAACTCGCCTGGATTTGAATAGTCTTTTTCTTGGCTAATTGGCCTTTCACGATTTCGACGTTGCTTGGGGCAATGTCGAGGATGTCCGCAATGAACCGGATGAGCGCTTCGTTAGCTTTGCCTTCGATCGGAGGCGCCTTCACGCGGATTTTCCACGCGCCCGCTCCATGTCCCACGACGGCATTCTCCTTCGCGTTTGGGATTATTTGGACTGTGATGCGGGTCATGTTCTTTCCGTCGTCCTCGCGGAGGCGGGGATCCAGCCTCGGTCGGCCGACCTGGGCTGGGTTCCCGCCTCCGCGGGAATGACAATGGTTATTTCCGAAACGATTTCAAAATTTCCAAATCCTCTACGACGCCTTCCGGATCTGTTTCCAAATACAAGTTGAACGATGGGATTAATTTTTTGTAATTGATGATCGCCTTGAACCCGTCGACGCCGATGAAACCTTTTCCAAGATGCTCATGGCGATCCTTGTGCCCGCCAAGTTCGATCTTCGAATCGTTGCAGTGACTCATCTTCAGTTTTTTCAGTCCGACGATCTTGTCGAATTTTTTGAACGTCGCATCAACAGCTTTCTCATCACGCAAATCATAGCCAGACGCGAAGGCGTGAGCCGTGTCAAAACAAATTCCAAGTTCCGGGTCACCGATACCGTCGAGCAACTCCGCTAATTCTTCAAACGTGTCACCGATCACCATGCCGGCACCGGCTGACATCTCAATCAGAAGTTTGGTCGTTCCCTTATAACCGTCAAGTACGCGCTTAACGCCGTCGATACAAAATTTCATGGCCTGTTCTTGCCCGACGTCCTTGGCACTTCCCGGATGGAACATGACGTAATTCGCGCCAATGAGCGTCCCGCGCTCGAGTTCTTCCCTGATGATCCGAGCCGAGCTCGCCCGCGTCTTATCCAGTCCTGACGCAAAGTTGATATAGTACGGGCTATGGATCACCCAATCCGAAAGGTTCAGCCGTTCGCAGTTTCCCCTGAATAATTCCACGATTTCCGGCGTTAATTTGGGCGCTGGCCCGCCTTGTGGAGAACGTGTGAACATTTGGAAGACTTCGCAACCAAGTTTTCCGGCATTCTCGGGAGCATTTTGGATCCCGCCGGCAATGGAAACGTGTGCACCGAATTTCATATGGACGGAGCGTAGCATTGAGGCGGAGAGATTGACAAAAAGCCTGTTTTGCGCTATATTTAGTCGTTGCTGAAATCCTCCTGAATTCCAGTGGGCAACTACAGCCCTTCGACAATTTGGAGAAAAGACATCATGAAGACCTTCATGCGTTTCGGCCTCGTGTTCTCGGCAATCGTACTCGCGGCCTGTAATGGCAGCCTCGAGTCCGATGGTTCGGGTTCAACGTCCGGCTCGGGTGGTGGCAATAACGTTTGCAGTTCCGGGGAAGTCCCGAAGCTCACCCTGATGGCTACGGGTCCCGCCGATGGCGCGATCCCGCTCGGAACGGACGACGCCATCTTCCTGAATTGGCGAGCTACCGCGACCTGCGGGACGGTGCCGCTCGAGGCGATCTCGTTCTACATCGAAAGCGAGATGCCGATGCCGTTTTGCGCGTCGCCATGCAGCTCGGACCAGACGCAGTGGAACTTCCGTAATCCACGCGTGACGGACGGTATGACCCACATGGGGACGGGGACGTTCAAGCCCATGAAAACCTATGATGGTACGCCGGCCATCATCACGTCGGCATTCGGGCCGTTGGCCGTCACGTCTGGTGAGGATAACAGCTTCGAGCTGCGTATCGACATTGCTCCAGCCGAAGTCGTAGCTGGATCGCTTATCGGCCACCGTTTTCGTGCGTTGCTCGGTCTGGCTGACGCACCGCTCGCTTCCTTGCAGCTCGACCCGGCGCTTCCAATCTACGGCGGCTACCAGACCATCGTCTCGCAGTAATACTCGCGCATCCGCGCGGCAAAGAGCCATTCGCTCACGCCGTTGTCGGGTGCGCTCTTTGTTTTATATGAAAAGACGACCGCTCGGTCGTCTTTTCGACTTCGTCTGACTGTCTATGATTTGATTCCTTTCTCTTTCAACACCTTCAAGATCTTTTGATTCTTCAACTGTGCCTTAATATAGTCTGCATACTCCGGCGACGCTACGGTCGTCCGCGCTTCGGTGTCGCCCGGCTTCAAGCCATCGATGATGCGGTCTTGCTCGGCCTCGACTTCTGCGTCTGTGACTTCCACGTTCTCGCGTTTGGAAATTTCTTTGAGGATCACGGCCGTCTTGATGCGGTCCATGGCACGCGGGATGAAGTCCATCTGGAGGTCTTCCGGCTTTTTCTTGAGGCTCGCCAGGTAATCATCCATGTTCATGCCACGCTCTTCGAGCGAGTGGCTCAACTCGGCGATCATGCGGCGGACTTCTTCGTTGACGAGCAAGTTCGGGATGTCGGTGAACTTCGAGGCTTTGACAAGTTTTTCGAGAAGTTCTATTTCCGCAGCTTCATCGGCTTTTTGGTCCTGTTCTTTCTGGAGATTCTCCTTCATGAGCTCGCGTAACTTGTCTGCTGATTCAAGTCCAAGGCTTTTGGCAAACTCGTCATCGAGCTTCGGCATCTCAAGACGGTAGATTTCTTTGACGTTCACTTTGAACGTCGTCGGTTTCCCGGCGAGCTGCTTGTTGTAGTGGTCAGCCGGGAAATCGAGTTCAAAAGACTTTTCATCACCTTTCTTCGCGCCGACAAGCTTGTCAGCGAATCCTGGGATGTAGCTGTCTTCGTTCAAGTAGACGCGATAGTCGCGGCTGACGCCGCCTTCAACCATCACGCCGTTCTGCAGGATTTCGAGGTCGATGACGGCGAGGTCATCTTTCGTCGCGGCTGCATCGCTTGCGACTTCCGTGCGGCGCATTTTTTGCAAATCTTCGATCGCGTGGTCGAGCGCGTCTTTTGTGACTTCTTTGCGCTTTGAATCGACTTGTGGTTTGGAGTAGTCGGCGAGTTCGGTAACGCCCGGCATCAGGTTGGCCGTGACGTTGAACACGATATCTTGTCCCGGGACCATCTTTTCAACTTTAATCTCGGGTGAGCCGATCGTGTCGAGCTGCTTTTCGAGCACGACGCGCACATAGTTGGCGCGCACTAGGCGTTCGAGCGCGGCTTCGTAAATCGTCATCTCGCCATAGGCGCGTTTGATGTCGTCATAGCTGGCTTTGCCGGGGCGGAAGCCTTTGATCGGACGTTTTTCCGACAGGTCGGTCACGGCCTGGTCGAGATAGGGTTTGGCTTCGTCCGGCGTGACCGTGAACACGAGTTCAACTTGGCCGCCGGGAAGCTGTTTGATGATGGGGTCGGTCATAACAAAATGTCGCCTGAGCGTATCTGCTGCAGGCGACATTGTCAATCGGTTCTTGGATTACGGATGGATGTATCCCAATGGGTTGGTGCGTACGCCGTTCACATAGACTTCAAAGTGCAAGTGCGTGCCTGTCGAACGGCCGGTCGTACCGATCATGGCGATGACTTCGCCTTTCGTCACGTGGTCGCCGGTCTTCACGAACATCTTGGACGAGTGGCCGTAGCGCGTCTTCATCTTGAGCTGCGGGGAGTCGATCAGGATCATCAAGCCGTAGCCGCCGCTGTTCCATCCGGCTTGTTCCACGACGCCATCTGCGGCGGCATAGATCGGAGAAGAATAGTCGCCGTCAATGTCGACACCGGTGTGCTGCCAGCCGTAGTATTGGGTGATGGTATGTCCCGTCGTCGGCCACAATAGCTTGTTTGAAGGTGAGGCCGAGGTATCCGCAGCTGATGGTTTGGCGGCAGTGTTCGTCACGATCGGGTTGCGTGGGATGCCGTCGCTGCCTACGTAGCGCGCTGTTGGGCTCTCTGTGCCACTTGATGGCAGGATGACAAGCGAAGACGGCACTGAAACATGCGTCGCCGGCTGGCGTGCCGTCGCCACGATTTGGGTCTGCGTCTGGACGATGGGCGGCGGCGTACCGCCCGGCACGATGATGGTCTTGCCGCTCGTGAGCGTCTCGTTCAGGTCAAGGTTGTTGGCCGAAGCGATCTCGTTGGCGTCTGCAGTATAGCGGCTGGCGAGTGCCGCCAAGGTATCACCACTTTTGACCGTGATGATCAGCCCGGATACGGGAGGGATGGTGAGCGAATCTCCAGGGCGGATGTACTGGGTTTCTGACAGGTTGTTGTTCCACAAGATGCTGCCCACGTTCACGCCAAAGTTTTGCGCGATCGTGCCAATGGAGTCGCCCTGCTTCACGACGTATGTTTCGATGCCAGTGCGCGTGGTTTGTGGGCCCTGGTTCGGGATCTGGAACGGGGCAGCGGCGATTGTGCCGGGGACGGCGAGCGTCGGTTGGACGTCGTTGGTCGTCGCGTTGTAATCAAAATCCACATGGGGGACGCTTGAGACGGTCCCGTTTGCCATGTAGTTGGCGTCTTTGACGAAGGCCGTGGGCTGGACCGGCTCATCCACGATTTCGCTCGATTGGTCGGTCGCCATGGCAAACAGCAGGCTGTGTTGGCCAACGTCTTCGGCGTGCGCTTGGCGCGTCTCAAAGTTGGCGGCGATGGTGATGATCGCAATCAGCGCGATCGAGGCATGGAGCAAATACCGGTTGCTGATGAAAAAAAGGATGGCCCCGCGCGCCGGCAACGCCAAGCGGTTCATGCGGAGCTTGAGGCTCACGAGCACGCCGTAGATAGGTAAGATGAGCACCCGCAAAACCACGCGGCCAAACGGGGCGAGCGCTTTGCCGAGGAGACGGAAACAGGTCTGGAGGCCACGCTTCACAGCGCGCGTAGCCCGGAACAGGGCAAGCGCCAGCGAAGTGGCCAATCGTTTAGCAGTTGATGGGATAGAAAACCTCTCATGCCAGTACCGAACGTGGGCGTCGGGAACCGCGTATGCGCTCCACAGGCCCGGACTGAACTTACTTTTTAGACACGAATCTCCAATTGGGAGCTCGCGTAACGTATCAATTCCGTGGATTTTGGTCAAGAGTCAGGAGTTATTATTTGGCTATATTTAGCTAAATTTCGAGCATTTGTCGGTAGTGGAGCGCTTCTCCCACGTGGGCTTGTGTCACGATCTCGACTTGTTCGAGGTCTGCGATCGTCCGGCTGACGCGTAAGATGCGAAAGTAGGCCCGGGCAGACAAACGGAAGCGGTCAGTCGCGCGCTGTAAGAGCAGTCTCGCCTCTGGTTCGATTTCAAGGTGCCGTCGCAGGTGTTCGCTCGTGAGTTCCGCGTTCGTCCCGACGCCGAGCGTCGCTTGTCGGAGCGTTTGCCGGTCGCGCGCCGCCTGGACACGCGCTTGGACGGTCTCTGACAGTTCGCCATCCTCGAGATCCGACAATTTTTGCGTCGGCACTTTGGGCACGTTCACGATCATGTCGATGCGGTCGAGGAGCGGGCCCGACAATCGTTTCGCATAGCGCTCGATTTGGAGCGCGGTGCATGAACAAGCCCGGTCGGGATCCGTCGCATAACCGCAGGGGCAGGGGTTCATGGCCGCAACGAGCAGGAAACGCGCGGGGAACAAGACCGAGCCGGTCGCGCGTGACACCGTGACAAAACCATCTTCCAACGGCTGGCGTAAGTTTTCGAGCACGTTGCGGGAAAATTCCGGGAACTCGTCGAGGAATAAGACACCACGGTGCGCCAGCGACACTTCGCCTGGCCGTGGGATTGAACCGCCGCCAACGAGCGCCACGCCAGAGGCGCTGTGATGTGGTGAACGAAACGGCCGTTCGGCGACATAACCACAAGGAGGCAATTCACCGGCCACGGAATAGACACGTGTCACTTCCAGAATCTCGTTCACGGTCATGTGCGGCAAGATGCTGGGGAATGCCCGTGCGAGCAGCGTCTTGCCTGAACCGGGTGGCCCTTGGAGCAAAAGGTTGTGTCCGCCCGCCGCGGCAATTTCCATGGCGCGCTTGGCTTGTTCCTGCCCGCGGATGCTCGCCATGTTCATCCCCGAAATCCGTTCAGGGATATGGATGGGATGTGGCGGAAAGGTTGCGAGCTCTTGTGCGCCCATCAGGTGGTCGACGACTTCGCGTAACGTTTCCGCTGGTCGGACATCAATCCCTGGCACGAGTGCGGCTTCATCCGCATTGCCTTTTGGGACGATCAGTTCTTGGACGCCGAGCTTGGCGGCCAACATGGCAGACGACAACACGCCGGCCACGCTGCGTAACCGCCCATCAAGCGCCAGCTCGCCGATGAAGAGCCGCGTGCGGGATTCAACCGTCGGCAAATTACCGCTCGCCACGAGGATCGTGATGGCGATCGGCAAGTCAAAACAGGTCCCCGTCTTGCGCAAGTCTGCCGGCGCGAGGTTGACTGTCACTCGTGTGCGTGGGAATTCGAGGCCCGCGTGTTTCATGGCACTTCGCACGCGTTCGCGTGCTTCTTGTACGGCGGCATCAGCCAACCCGACGACGAAAAATGCGCCAAGTCCCGGCGAGATGTCGGCTTCGACGTCTACCGGCAACGCTTCAAGTCCCATGATGGAAGATGTCAGGACGCTCGATGCCATAGAGAAAAGGGAGAAAGGGAGCCCTGTCCCGACAGAACGCCGGGACAGGGACTCGAGTTACAGCGTGGTCCGTTCCGCGGACCAATCGCCGATGTAGTTGCCGCCAATGCTGTCGGAGACTTGGCCGACCAAGTGGTCGCGGTCCGTGAAGTTTCCGATGTAGGAGTAGTCGTCAACATCGAAGCTGACGGACGTGCTCAAGATGTTTCCATGCTGGACTCCGAACAACGGGTCGAGGAACGTGCGTCCGTCTTGCGACAAGGTGAGCACGTCACGGTCGTCGAAGGTGGCGCCCGTGGGCGACCATTCGCCTTCGATGTTGACCACGGACTCGGACGTGAAGCTGACGCACAGTTGGTCTTGGCAGTCGTCCGGCCGCGGCATGGGGCAGTCGTTCACGGCACAGGCCGTGATCGTAGCCGTCGGCTCGCTCAAGTCCGACGTGTCGAACACGTCTGCGTGGCCGACAGGCCAGCAGAAGTTGTCGTGCTCGCCGTTGAAGCATTCGACCGTGATACGCGGGTCGCTCGAGGTCCAATTGAAGTAGCCCCACACTTCGTAGAAGTCGCCGTCGTCGTTATGCGCCGGCGTGATGACGCTGTGCTCACATTCCGAAGGGCTCGTGTGCCCATCCGCGACCGGCACATCCGTCCCATCGACCTCGCAACCAGCGTAGAGGAGCAGGTCGGTCACGTATTCGGGGTTGCCGGGGGAAGCCGGCGCACCGCCAGATCCTCCGGAACCAGCGGACGTGGACTGGCCGGTAGAAACGCTGCTCGCATCCGAGGCCGAAGCTGCGTTCGAACTCGAAACCGCGCTGGAGCTCGTTTGCGTCGTACTATCTCCGGCCCCGCCGGTCCCGTTCGGCAGGATCATTTCAGCTTGAGTCGAAGTCGACGAAGCCAAGAACGCCGGCAGGTCGTGCTTCTCCGGTCCTTCCAGATCCGGAAGGGACGTGTCGCTCGTGCGGCATGCGACGACGAGACACGCCAAAGCAACCAATGAGAACAAGATGTTCCGCATGGGAACCTCCAATTGTTTTTTGTAGGCCACGTGAAGCGTGGCACTCGCACCTCTCTATACCGCTACGGTGTTTTTGGTTGGTTGTCAAGACGTGAGGTCGACCGGGTGTGGTTCAAAATGTAGAGCAACAAGCCAAACCCAATCGCGATGTCCGCGACATTCAAGATGGAGGTATGAAAAACCAAGATCCAATCAAACACGTATCCCCATTGGATGCGATCCCACAGGTTGCCGACAGCCCCGCCAAAGATGATCGCGAGAGCCAGCATGTCGCGGGCGTTTTTTTTCCGGTCTGCCATGACGAATGCCGCTACGACCAGCGCGATCACAATCATCGTGACGAGATAGATCAAAAACATTGGTACACGCGTGTCCGCCAGCAGCCCAAAATTTTGGTGGTGCGTCGTCGTGAGCACGTCGCTAAACGAAAACGGCCCCGGTTCCGGGAGCCGCATGGCAAAGAGCTTGGAGAGCCGGTCTGCCGCGATGATCGCGACGCTGACGGCGATGACGGACGCACGGCGCATTACATCTCTTGCGTCAGGACTTTCTTGCAGCTGATGCAGCTGGAAGAAGCCGGCCGCGCTTCGAGGCGCTTTTCGTCAATCGGCAGGTGGCAATACTTGCAGACGCCATACGTCCCGCTTTCGATGGCTTTGAGCGCCGCGTCGACATCCTTCAGTTCAGCTTCAACCCGTGCTTCAATCGAAGCATCATCCGCGAATTCCGCGATTTCAAGTGCGTTGTCGTCTTCTGAGTTTCCGCCGGATTCTGGGTATTTCGCTTCAAAATGGCCCGGCTGGTGCGGGTCTTCTTTGCCGAAATCGTTCAGCTCTTGCTCCAGGCGCTGTTTTTCTTCTAGCAGGCGCGTCTTAAAGTGTTCGAGTTGTTCCGGGGTCATAGAGTAGAGAGTCTCACGAATTTGTGTCACAGCATAGCCCGGTATGGGAAAGGGGTCAATTCTATGCCCTGCGCTGGAAATTTCATAAAAAGAAAGAAGCCGCGGTGGACCCTTTTGGCATGATGCGCAAATATGGTGTCGCGGCTTCTAGGCCGGGACGCGGGTTCGTTTCGTCGGAATGGTCTGCGCAAGCGCAGAAGAGGACGAGAGGAACACTGCTGTATCCTAGCCTGAAGAAAGAACTGCTGCCTCGACCCGACCCTGGCGGAGCCCTGAATGCAGCCGAAGCCGCATATTTTGAAGGTCGCCCTGGTTGGGATTTGATTGTGTTTTTTGGTTTCGTTGAACCGGCACAGTCAAGTGCTGATTCGGGGTCGAGTCAATGCATGGAATCGACGTCCATCGGGGATGGAAGTCGGTCCTGTTGCAGTTATGAAAGGTACGACGAATCGAACGGGAGGTGGTCAGGCACGCTTGGCGCCTTCGGGACAAACGGGGTCGCGGTTTACGCAATCCCTGCAGAAAGAGTGGAAGGAGCGGTTTCCCGTGAGGGAATGCAGAGGAATGACCTGTGCCTAACCATCATACGACAAATTTGGCTCCGTATCAATTCTCAAGGGTTTATCTAGTGAAAGTAAGCAAAAAGCTGTTTATCCACAGCGTGTGTATATCCAAATGTGGATATCTTTCTAATTTTGGGGGCAAGCCGTGATCGTAAGCTTCCCATGGTTGATGGTTGCCACGATTTGGGAAAAGCCGGACAGGGACGGCAGGCTCCAGTCTGTCAGGAGTGCGTCAAAAGCAGCTTGGTCGATGGAAAAGAGTGCTGGCGCCGACGTACAGGTGGGTTGTTCGCCCTCGGTCATGGACACATCGCCTAGGCGGATGGTGTCGTTGTCGAAAGAGAGCGCCGTGCCACTCGTTGAAGTAAACGATTGGGTACCACTCGTATTCAATAGTTGAAGCGGCGGTTCGAGCTCTTCTGCGCCGGTACCGTCGGGCAGGTCAAAAGCCGTCGCGTCATAGATGCCGGCCGTGCTGGCGAAGGCGAGCAGCGTCGAGGTCGACGGTGTCTCATCGAACTGCGCAACAACATTCGTGCTGCTGCCGGACGCGCTCCAACTGATCGCCGCCGGACGCTCGTCGAGCGCGAGCGTCGGCAGCGATTGTTGGAGCGCATCACGGATCGATGGCCACGCATCAGGCAACGCATCGAGGTTGATCGAGATGTCACCCGGAGGAAGTTGATGCGAGTCGGTTGTCGCAAAAGTTGCGTCTGTCTGCCACGTCGTCCCATCAAGCGGCCCCGAAATGAGTTGGTTCCCTCCAAAGAGTTGGCGCGTGTCGAGCGTGAGATACGCCTCGTGATGGCCAAGATGCGACAAGGTGAGCAACAAGTCGCGCACCGTGAGCGTCCCATCAAGCCGCAACGGTGAATTGCTCGAAAGTACGAATGGCCAGAGCGATGCGTAGTTCGTCCCCGCAGAACCGTCGCTCGACAGCCCCAGGGTGAACGGCACTGTCGATGAACCTGTCTCCACCAAGCCGAGCAACACGGGATGCCGGACGTGCGTGGCGTTTTGCCAAACTTCCGGCATGCCCATTGGGAGTTCCGTGTTGCCATTTACGGCAGCAACCAGGATGACGTTCTTGGGGAAAGAAATCTTCCAGCCCAGGGTAACCCAGGCTACTAACCCAATGAGCACCAAAACGAAACTCCCCGCGAGAATCGCGAGGAATTTCTTGCCTCCTGGGTGCCGCGTCTCGCCGTAGGCGACGATCGGGCTGCTTGCAGGCAAGTCAGCGCGGATCTCCGGTTCCATCAGGTTTTATGGGTATTTAGTGCCGTCCTCCTCCGCCAAAGCGAGGTTTTCCGCCGCCCGATCCTCCGCGGTCACCGCGTGAGAACGGTTTGTCGTTTTCTGATTCTTTGTAGTCGGGGAGTGCGCGCTTGATCGACAGGTTGAGGCGGCCCATGGCGTCGATCTCGTAGACTTTGACCGTCACCGTGTCGCCGACGTTCACCACGTCCGTCACCTTGTCGACGCGCGTCGGCGCGAGTTCCGAGATGTGTACCAAACCTTCCTGCTTCGGCGAGATTTCGACGAACGCGCCAAAGTCGAGCACACGCGTGACCTTGCCGGTGAAGATTTCGCCGACGGCGATTTCGCGCGTGAGCTGCTTCACCCAATCGACGGCTTTTTTCATGCCGTCCGGGTTGACTGCCGTGATCATCACGAGGCCGTCGTCTTCGATGTCGATCTGCACGTTGCAGGCCGCGATGATCTCGTTGATGATCTTTCCACCAGGACCGATGACGTCGCGGATGCGGTCCGGGTTGATGCGGAAGCTTTCGATGCGCGGTGCCCACTTCGACAATTCAGCACGCGGAGCCGGGATGCACTTCTCGATCACATCGAGGATCTGCAAACGCGCTTTGTGCGCGGCGGTCAACGTTTCTTTGACCGTCGCGAGCGGGATGCCATGCGTCTTGGTGTCCATCTGGATCGCGGTGATGCCAGTGCGCGTGCCCGCAACTTTGAAGTCCATGCCGCCTTCACCGTCTTCCAAGTCTTGCAAATCAGTGATCACGCGGAAGCGTCCGGTCTTTTCATCTGACGCACAACCCATGGCAATGCCGGCAACCGGCGCCGAGATCGGCACGCCAGCGTCCATCAGGGCGAGGGTCGAACCGCAGGTCGCACCCATCGAGCTGGAACCGTTCGAGCCCAAGACTTCAGAGACCACGCGGATCGTATACGGAAACGGCTCGCGCAGCGGCAAAACAGGTTGGATTGCGCGTTCTGCCAGAGCCCCGTGGCCGATTTCGCGGCGTCCAGGGCCGCGGTTTCCTTTGGTTTCACCGACTGAGTAGCTGGGGAAATTATAATGGTGGAAGTAGCGCTTCTTGGTCTGGAACTCCATGGTGTCGAGCGTCTGTTCCATGCCCGGCGAGCCGAGCGTCACGCTCGAGAGGACTTGCGTCGAGCCGCGTTGGAAAATCGCCGAGCCGTGGGTGCGCGGCATGACCGCGACCATCGCATCGAGTTGGCGGATTTCATCGAGCGCGCGACCGTCAGCGCGGCGTCCTTCTTCGAGGATGATGCGCGTGATTTCTGAATCAATGAATTCATCGACGACTTCGGCGGCCGTCTTGCGTTCATCTTTCGAGACGCCTTGTTCCTTGAGATGCGCATCAAGCTCTGCCTTGAGGCGGCTCACCGCGTCTTTGCGGTCGGCTTTGGTCTTGAGCGGAACCGCGAACAACGTCGCTTGGCGCGTCTTCAAATACTCACGTGCCATGTCGTGGATTTTTTCGCGGGCTTCCATCGCCGCCTTCTCATCTTCGTTCTTCGGCGAGAAGACGTCTTTCTTTTGTTTGCCGACGGTTGCGCGCACGTTCTCGATCAAGTCGATTACTGGCGCGAGCTGCGCTTGCGCCCACTCGATTGCGGCATATGCTTCATCTTCGGAAAGCTGGTTGGTGCCGGCTTCGAGCATCACGGTCTTGCCATTCGCTCCCGCGACCACGATATCAACGCCGCCTTCAAAAGTTTGCGCGTACGTCGGGTTCAAGACCCATTCGCCGTTTACGCGGCCGACGCGCAGTGCCGCCAATGGTCCGTCCCATGGGATGTCAGACATGGCGAGCGCGCAAGAAGCGCCAATAAGTCCAGGAATATCCGCATCATTTTCTTGATCATGGGAAAACACGGTCGCAATCACGGCGACTTCGTTTTTCATGCGGTCATCAAATAATGGGCGGATGGCACGGTCGATCAAGCGGCCTGAAAGGATGGCTTCGTCCGTCGGGCGGCCTTCGCGTTTGATGAAGCGCGATCCCTTGATGCGACCCGCGGCATACATGCGTTCTTCAAAATCGACTTGTAGCGGGAAAAAATCCACGCCCTCGCGCACGCCGCCCATGGTGGCGGTGCACAAGACGACCGTGTCGCCATATTGGATGGTGCACGAGCCGTTCGCTTGTTGGGCCAACAGCCCAAACCCGACCGTGAGCGTCCGTCCGCCCCATTCGATCGAAATCTTTTGTTCTGGTTGCATACGAGTGATGAAGGTTCACCACGAGACTGAATCTGCCAACAGCAGATCGATGTCTCATGGCGAACGATAATGTTTAATACTGTCGTCCCGAGCGAAGTGGAACGCAGTCGAGGGATCTATAAGGAAAGTTTTACCTATAGGTTCCTCGGCTACGCTCTCGCTCCGCTCGGAATGACAAAAATTTAAAACGTGACTTTGACGCGGCGCGTGCCGCCAGCTCCTGCGCGTCCCTTTTTCCCTTTGGCATCCGGGTGTTCGCTCATCTCATTTTGCACCATCATCTCGGCCGGGTCTTTGGTGGGATGGAGCGCGATGCGCGGGAAGCCTTTACCCATCAGATACTGCCGCCCTTCCGTCGAGATGTCAAAGAAGCGGTCGACCACGGTTTTGAGCTGGGCATTGGTCGATTCGGCAAAGGCCGCGACCTCCACAATAACGCCTTTTCCGTGGAGATACTCGACCAAAGGAACGAAGTCGCCATCACCCGTCATGAGGATGATCGTATCCACTTTTTCGGCTAACTTAACGGCATCCACGGCCATGCCGACGTCCCAATCCGCCTTTTTGGCGCCGCTGGCGAACTCCTGGACGTCCTTCACTTTGAGCTCAATGCCCATTTCGGTCAGTGCTTCGAAGAACGAGGATTCTTCACCGGTCTTAGACTTGGCCACATAGGCAATCGCTCGAACGATCGGGCGGCCATCGGCCACGGCATCGGCGACTTTACCGAATGCCAAACGCGCTCCGTGCAGGTGCTTGGCGGAGTGGTACATGTTCTGCGTATCGATCAAAACGGCAACGCGCTGTGCGTGACGTGTAAACATAGAAATCTGTATCGCCGGGAGTTATGAAAAAGAAAGTATCAAAAACGGCGATGGAGGAAAGATACAGGAAAAGAGGGGAATTGTCAATCCTCAGATACGAAAAACTGACCCGGAGGTCAGATTTTCAGTTTCGCCATCAGCTCGTCGTAGGCCTTTGCGTCTTCGCGCTTCAGGTACTTCATGAGGCGGCGGCGTTCGCCGACTTTTTTGATCAGGCCGCGGCGCGAGGAGAAATCTTTTTTGTGCGAGCGCAGGTGCTCGGTCAGGTCCTTGATCTCTTCGGTCAAAATGGCGATCTGGACTTGGGGCGAACCCGTGTCCGTGGCGTGGACTTTGAATTTCTCAATGACACGCTTCTTTTTGTTGGCGTCCAACATGGTTGTATCGGGAACGGTCGCCCACGACGGATCCTTGCGGATGCATTCATGGGCGGCTGTGCCCGGATTCGCGCCACATCCAGTCGAAACCGGACGTGACGTAGGTGGTTTAAAGGTGCGTAGAAGCTATCATTCCCTGGGGATTTTGGCAAGAGGCTATGTTGGTCGTTTTTGTTTTCCGACGCATCGAGTATCATACTGCCATGTCCGACAAGAAGCTCTCTTCTTATCTCCGCCAATTCTTGGAATACCTTGAAATCGAGAAAGGTCGTTCTCCCCTGACTGTCCGCAACTATGATTTCTATCTTCAGCGCTTCATTGAATGGGCGAAAGACCCGAACGCCGGAGACGTCGATTCAGAACTCGTGCGCCAGTATCGTCTCTTTTTGAACCGCTACGAAGACCCAAAACGTGGGACGTTGAAGAAGAGCACGCAAAACTATCACCTCATCGCGTTGCGATCTTTTCTTAAATATCTCGCACGCCATGATGTCGAAAGCATGGCACCGGAAAAGATCGAACTCGCCAAGCAAGGTTCGCGTGAGCCGGCATTCCTCGACGCCGTCGATCTTGGTCGCTTGCTCGACGCGCCGAACCAAAGCGAGATGGAACCGATCTTGAAAGCGCGCGACCGTGCAATTCTCGAGCTTTTCTTTTCGACCGGGATGCGCGTGTCGGAACTCGCGGGATTGAAGAAAGACCAAATCAACCTCGAACGCGATGAATTTTCCGTCCGCGGTAAAGGCGACAAAGTGCGCGTCGTCTTTTTGTCGCACCAAGCGCGTCACTGGTTGAAAGACTATCTCGCGCAGCGGACGGACGGGTCGCCGTTCATGTTCGTGCGCCAAGATCGCGCGAAGGGCGGGCAAGCAGAGGCCGGATCACTCACGCCACGCTCCATCGAGCGGCTCGTGAAGCGCTATAGCGTGATGGCCGGCATCCCTAAAAAAGTTTCGCCGCATACCTTGCGCCATTCGTTTGCCACCGATTTGCTGATGAACGGCGCAGATTTGCGCAGCGTCCAAGCCATGCTCGGCCATGCCTCGATCACCACGACGCAGATTTATACCCACGTCACGAACCAGCAATTGCGTGAAGTGCACCAAGCCTTCCACGCCAAACGTCGCGAAGGCGAAGAAGAAAATCCGCTATGACGAATACACCTGTCGGTTTATTGGACGAAGAACGCCTCATCGCCGAGTATCCATCGCGTCGCGCAGAAATTCTCGACCATGCCATCCGTGAACGCGAACGGTCGAAGGTCGCGTTTAACGAAACCAGCACGCTCATCACGTTCCATCCGATCCAAACTCTGAAGATCATCTTGATTACGGGGCTTGTGACATTTATTTTGGCGTTTGTCGTGTCGCAGGTCGTGTATGTCGGCCACGCGTACACGCAAGCAAAAGCATTCACGTTTGATGTGCCAACGCTCTCGTCCACGTTATCGCTCGGCGCGCCGCAAACGATCGCGGTCGGGTCATACATCCCCACGTCGACGCCGCTCGCCTTGGCATCGACCGTCCCGAATTTTGGGTTGAAGGAGTCGATCGAAATCGCGATCCTGGCGATGGCGTTGTTGCTCATCGAGCGCTTGGTCGTAACGGCCGCAAACTGGAAGAAATCACGGTTACTCAAGCAAGCAGCGAATGATCTTGATGGGGAGTTGGACGTGCTCCGTGAATGGAGGTCGCGCGGTTGACCAAAGCCTCGTTTTGTTGTATCTTCAAGCGTCAGAGATTTTGCCCTGGTAGCTCAACGGATAGAGCGCCGGACTTCTAAGCCGTGATATGTTGGTTCGATTCCAACCCGGGGCACCATGAAAAAAGAGCTTAAAAAGCTCTTTTTTCTTTTCCGCCTTTCAATGTCGAGGTATATACTCATCAGATGAACACGATATTTTGGTTTGAGTTCGGTCTCTTCTTTGTTGCCTCGATCATTGGCGGTGCCGCCGTGCTGCCGTACAGCCTGCGACTGCTGAAAGGATCCGGCAAACCGCTCAAGATGTCTGTCCCGATGCTTTTCCTTCTTTCACTCGTCCAGACAGCTGTCCTCTTTGCAATCGTTATTGGTGTTGGGTTGTTGGCGGCACATGCCATCGGCCTCGGCGCGCCGTATCTCGAGGCAGCGCTTGCCGGTACCGGATCAGTTGCGAGTTTCATTGGCATGCTTGAAGCAGCGATTCCTTTTGGCATTGCTGCAGGCGCGATCCTGCTCATCGCCGACCTGTTTTTCCTGCCCTATTGGCCCAAGCAGCTGGTTGAAACAACTCAAAAAACGACGCTGTGGGAAAACTTCCTCGCCTCGTTGTATGGCGGCCTCAATGAGGAACTCTTGATGCGTCTTTTTGGGTTATCGGTCGTCGCGTTTCTACTCTCTAGGGTATGGCATACCGCCGCTGGACTGCCGACGGCGGCGGTCCTTTGGATCGCAAACGTCGTTTTGGCAATTCTTTTCGGGCTCGGGCACCTGCCCGCACTGAAAGGTTTGTTGGGTAAGATTCCGCGCTTGATGATCGTCCGTTCATTGCTGCTCAATCTTCCTGTTGGCCTTATCTGTGGCTGGCTATTTTGGACGTATGGGATCGAAGCGGCAATTATCGGGCACTTCGTCGCCGACATCGTGTATCACGTCTTCGGAACCATTGTGCTCCGGCGAAAACTTAGGGCCAACGTGTAGATCGAAGGCCAAAAGATATAAATAAAAAATGGCGCAACGACTGTTCGTTGCGCCATGAGACTGCCTAGCGTTTGCCGCTCGAATGAGTCTTGGAACGTTTCGCGCTCGACGCCGGTGGATCCGGTACGGACGGCTCCATACGTGGGACGCGTGGTGGCGGCGGAAGCCGAGACTTGCGTTCCGTGGCGTACGCGTCGTGTAAGGCCTCGCGCAACTTGCGGAGGTCCTCGATCGCTTCGTCGAGGGCGAGTACGACGCCTGGCGACCCGTCCGCGCAGGCGGACAAGAGCTGGTTCGCATGCGTCATCAGGATTTTGACGATCCGGCCGCGGAGGGCCTGTTCTGCGTCGGGAAGGTCTTTTTCTTCCATCAGTACCTCCAAGGTTTTGGGTGAATGGGCTGCGGATGATCTATCCTTTTTTGGTCAGCTTGTCAAGGATTGTCAGGCTCCTACATCTTGGTTTTCCAAGAATTTTCCATCTTTCCAAAAGAGCAGGCCGCCTTGCAATGCCGACGTTCCGTCTTGTGTTGTCAGCCAGATGATCGGCCGTTTGTCAGTAAGCGGGATGGTGCATTCGATGTCCTTATATGCTGCCGACCACGAGCCGGTGTTGCCATAGAAAATTCCGTTCTCCCACGTGCCTTCGGCATGGTGTGTGTGTCCGAAGATCACGGCCTGCGCGTGGTAGGTCGCCGCGATGTCTTGCGTCGCGCGTTGGACATGGCGCCACAATTCTTCAAGGGAAGAACGGCGCGGCGCGAAAAATCCGTACAGTGCGAACAGCCCAAGCGGCACGAGTGCGCCGAATTCCAACCAGCCATTCGTGAAATGGGCCCAAAGATACGCCAAGATCACGGCGAGGAGCGCGAGCAAGATGCGGTCGAGGCCCAAGTCGCTCAAGAGCTGGAAGGTATTTTCTTCAACGGGTTTCACTGCCAGCGCGAGATGCTTGTCGATGAGTTCTCGTCCGACGCCGGCTTCCGTGACCGCTGCTGCGGCATTTTTTTCTTTCCGTTGCGGTGACACGTCGCCTCGGTCTTTGATGAGGTTGATGAACGTTTTGGCGACGCCAACGAAGAATGTCTTGAGGATCGATTGCGAGGAGAACAAATAATACTTGATCCAATGCCGCAGGTATCCCCAAAACGACAACATGTACGACTCATCGACGTTCGGGTTGAAATAGCCGAGCCGCGCGCCAAAGTAGCGGGTCGTCAGCGCGCCAAGCGTCGGCGCGATGTTCTTTCCGGTATTGTCATACGGCTGCATGATGGTGCGATAGCAGTTCGTTTCGTCGTATTGGTGGCCGTGCTCCAACAAAATTCCGTCGCGCGTCAGGTAAAACCAAGCGCGGAACAGGATGCGTTGTGAGATTGCGTCGCGCGATTCCTTTGCACCTGCCGCGAAGCTGGCATCAAGCAACGCGTATCGCACCTCAGCGCGGATTTCGGGGAGTGTCATCTCAACGTCATGGTTCCCGGAAATGAAAATGACCGTATGCCCATCCGCCAACACGCGGCCCAGCGCTTGGATGAACGCCAGGTGGTCGTGCAAGATGTCGCGCATCACCGGAACGCCGATTGCGGCATCCCGTTCGGCGTCAGGAAAACGAGTCTTGCCGTTCTTGATCCACGGGACGTCGAAATCGAAAATGTCGCCGTTCAAGATAAGTTCCAGCTCCTGCCCGCGGACGCGTTCGCGTAACGCATCCAGCATCACGACGAGTTCCTTGTCTGGGACGAATGGCGCCTGGCGGTAACGCATCCAAAGACCGTCCGAGGGTTCAAGCTGGGACAAATGGATATCCGAAATCGCGACCGTGTGACGCATGTCTTCCTTGTATATCACGTCTAGGGTAGCTGTTAGGGTCCGGTCTTGCCAACTGGACTGAAAAACGCTATTCTCACGGGGCTTTGATCGCTTTCGTGATCGACGTCCGTCAGCAGGCGGACTTGTCCGCCCCCGGCGGGCAAAGCGCAGGCGGCCGACGAAGTGAAGGGAGGGCTCCGAGCCCGACCGGAACGGAGCTCGGCTTCGCCGAGCAAGGTGGCTATGGTGTAATGGTAACACAGCAGGTTGTGGTCCTGTTATCGTGGGTTCGATCCCCACTAGCCACCCCACCGAGAAGGTCCGGCCGAACGCCGGACTTTTTCGTTGGTTGAGCCGTGAAATCGAGTTCACGATCACGCGACCAGTTGTACAAGTGGGCTTAGTTGGGCAGCTGCGTTGCCCACCGGTTGCCCAGACTCTGGGTGTCGTCGGTGACGGTGGAATTCCTCCAGGGTGTCAATAGCGCCACGGAGCGCCGAGGGCGCGAGGTGCACGTAGCGCATCGTGGTCGTGATCGACGCGTGTCCCAGGAGCTTCTGGACGGACGTCAGCGGAACGCCGGCGGCCACCAAGTCCGCCGCGAAGGTGTGGCGGAGGGTGTGCCACCC
>JBAQQZ010000077.1:0-1843 GCA_049295615.1 Patescibacteria group bacterium | reverse complement strand
CCTAAGGGGCATCGTAAGTGCCGACCCACAAGCCGGACCTGACGCAGTTCAGCATCTCCGACTTGCACGACATCACGGGCTTTGCACCGCGCACGATCGTGAAGCGCCTAGAGGGCCTCGATCCGGTCGCGCAGGACGGGAAGACGATCTGGTACGCGCCGCGGGTCGCGCTGGCGCGGCTCTACGACTACGAGAGCCCGCTGGCGGACAAGTCGCGGCTCGATCGAGCCCGCGCCGAAGCGCAGGAGATGAAGAATGCCGAGGTGCGCGGGGCGCTCATCCCCGAGTCGAACATCGGCTTCGTCGGCACCGGCATCATGTCGGCCGTGAAGATGCGCGTGATGGGGCTTCGGACGCTCGGGCCGGCGGTGAGGGCGGCGGGGAGCGATGCGGAAGCCGCGGAGATCATCGAAGCGGGCGCGCGGGAAGCGCTCACCGAGATTGCCGGGCTGGGCGACCTCGCTCGCGCCGCTGCTCGGCGCGGGCGCGCAGTCACGCAGACTGCTCGCGACGATCTGTTCGGCAGCGATGCCGCCACCGAAGCAGACGACGAGCGAGTGGGCGGACAGCGAAAGAAAGCTATCGCCTGAATCGTCGGCCGAGCCCGGTCAGTGGCGAACCTCGCGCGTGCCGTACCTGCGCGAGTTCATGGACGTGTTCGACGATCCGAAGGTGCGCGAGCTGCTCGGCATCTTCGCGAGCCAGACCGCCAAAACGGAGGCGGTCAACAACATGATCGGCGCCCGGGTGACGAACTACCCGGGCCCGATGCTGCTCATGCAGCCGACGCTCAAAATGGCGAAGAGTTGGAGCAAGGACCGGCTCGCGCCGATGCTCCGCGATACGCCGTGCCTGCGCGGAAAAGTGCGATCGGCGCGCACGCGCGACAGCGGAAACACTATCCTGCACAAAGCCTTTGACGGCGGTCACCTGACGGTCGTCGGCGCGAACAGCGCGGCCGACCTCTCGATGCGTCCGGTACGCGATGTCTTCTGCGACGAGCCGGACCGCTACCCGCCGAGCGCTGGCACAGAGGGCGATCCGCTCCGACTGGTGGTGACGCGCACGCGGGCCTTCTGGGACAGCAAGAAGGCGTACATCGGATCGCCGACCATCCGAGGCGCGAGCCGCATGGAGCTGATCTGGGCGAGGTCCGACCAGCGCCTCTACTACGTGCCGTGCCCCGACTGCGGGAAGCACCAGACGCTCAAGTGGTCGCAGGTTTCGTGGGAGAAGGACGAGTACGGCGAGCACCGGCCCGAGACGGCGGTGTATGCGTGCGAGCACTGCGGTAGCGGATGGAGCGATCTACAGCGGCGACAGGCGGTCAAGCTCGGCGAGTGGCGCGCGACGAAGCCGTTCCGCCGCTGCGCTGGCTTCCACATCAACGCGCTCGCGGCACCGTGGGAGAGCTGCAACCTCGAACACCTCGTCGCGCAGTGGCTCGAGGCGCAGGGCAATCCCGAGCTGCTGAAGGTCTTCATCAATACCGTTCTCGCCGAGTGGTGGGAGGACGCGCACTACGCGAAGACGGTGGACGAGACAGGGCTTCTGGCGCGGCGCGAGCCGCTGCCTGAGCGGGACGGACGACCCGAGATTCCCGCATCCTGCGCGATCCTCACCGCGTTCGGCGACTTGCAGGAGAACCGCGGCGAGATCTCGGTCTACGCCTGGGCGAGCGGCGAAGAGTCGTGGCTGCTCGAGCACAAGGTCCTATTCGGCGATCCATCGACCGCGGCGTTCTGGCAGGATGTCGATGCGTATCTGATCGCGCCGTGGCCGCGGGCGATGGGCGGCGTCGACTACATCCGCGCGGCCGGCATCGACAGCGGCTACGCAACCC
>JBAQQZ010000076.1:0-9154 GCA_049295615.1 Patescibacteria group bacterium | reverse complement strand
GCTTGCACCACAGGAACAAACCATACTTGCCGAAGGCCTGCATCAAATTGCCGATGGGATAACGCTTCACGTCGAGCAGCGTCTCGATGCCGAGCCGGTTTAAGCGCTTGCGGATGCGCGGGCCGATGCCGCAGACATCTTCTAAATCGAGGCGTGCCAAAATGCTGTCGAGGTTCTCGTGATCGATCACGACGAGACCGTTTGGCTTTTCCAAGTCTGATGCTGTCTTTGCAAGAAACCGCGTCGGCGCAATGCCGATCGAACAACGGAGCCAGTCGCCGACTTCATCGCGAATGCGAGCACGGACTTTGGTCATGGCCCACGCGGCTTCGGCGGGGTCGCGATACCAGCCGGTGAGATCAAGAAACGCTTCGTCGATGGAATAGTGTTCGACGTGATCCGTCAGTTCATGCAAAATCCCGAACACGCGAGACGTAACGGCGCGATATTTTGCCGGATCATTCTCGACGAATACTGCGCCAGGGACTTTAAGCTGCGCCTCCTCGACGGACATCCCTACCTTCATCCCCATCCGCTTGGCCTCGATCGAGGCTGCGATAACGCATCCATGCTTGTGGAGGTATGCGCAAACGCCAAGTGGCTTGCCGCGGAGGGTGTGGTTCGCCTGTTGCTCGACCGACGCGAAATACGAATTCATGTCGAGGTGGACGATCAGTTTGTTGGAACGGGGAGGAAGCATATGGGAGTTCGGAAGGGCGAACACCCAGGTTCGCCCCCTACAGCGTCGCCATTTCCTCGAGCGTCCATGTCATTGTTTCGGACGACATTTCGAGGCGATAGGCGTTGTCACCGTCAGACACGGAAAAAATATGGATGCGTTCGCGGCCACGGCGTTCAGTATGGACGAGGTTCACCTTCTTCACCTGGAAGTAGCGCGTGCCCCACTTGAATGTCATGGGCTCGATACGTCCTTTGCGGAACGCCACGAGGACTTCGACGGGTTCGGCAATTTTTTCGTACATAGATTTAACGGGTCGTTTAAAAGAAATATTGTCATGTCGAGCAACGTCGAGATATCTTCAAATTAGCAGTGCACGTCACGCTTGCTGTTCCAAGTGGAAGGTCTCTCCACTGCGCTCCGCTTCGGTCGAGATGACAATTTTTTCTTATCTCCGTGCGTTGAAATTACGGATCACGGCTTTGACGACGCCCTGGATGAGCGGGTCGTAGCAGTAGATGGGTTTCATGGTGGAGTTGGCGGGCTGCAGACGGATGCGGTCGCGTTCGCGATAGAAACGCTTGAGCGTCGCGTAGGCGTTGTCGAGCAGGGCGACCACGACATCACCATTCTTGGGCGACGGATTGCGTTCGACGATCACGTAGTCGCCGTCGAAAATCCCGTCTTCGATCATGGAGTCGCCTTTGACGCGCAACACATACGAATTGGCGGAGTCGGGAACAAGATCAACCGGCACGGCAAATGTTTCTTGTTCTTCGACGGCTTCAATCGGCACACCGGCGGTGATCAAGCCTTTGAGCGGCAGCAACACGGCCTTGCCCCACAAGACGGCTTTATCCGTGGGTTCGAGGTTGCGCATGCCTTCACCCGAGCCGCGCAGATACCCGCGCTCGCGCAGGGCCTGGATATGGACGTGCACTGTCGACGGTGACGCCAGATCCAACCCTGACGCGATCTCACGGAAAGAAGGAGGGTACCCTTTGTCGTGAATGAACGAGACGATGAAGTCGAGGACTTCTTTCTGTTTTGGTGTGAGTTGTATGGCCATACAGAACAAAAATAGAACACCCGCACAGGCCTGTCAAACGGTCTTTTCCACACCCCCATTCCCTTGACAATTCCGCAAAAAAGCCGCAGCGGTATTACATAAGCCATCTAAACACCTATGCCCAAACACACCTCATCCGTGCGTCCGGTTTTGTGCGGCCTGCTCCTGGGATTGCTCGTGCTGAATCCATTTTTTATCCCGCCTGCGGCGGCAGATACTACGCCAACTATCGTCATTGGCGAAGTCGCCTGGTCCGGATCATCACGCTCGACATCTGACGAATGGCTCGAGTTATGGAACGTGAGTGATGCGCCGACGTCCATCGGCGGATGGTCACTCACGGGTGCCGGTGAAAGCGGCAAGACGATTGTCCTGCCTGCGACGTCGACGATCCCCGCGTTCGGGACGTTCATCATTTCAAACTACGCCGCGAATGACCCAAAGAGCGTTGTCTCAACGCCAATCGACGTCGTGACAACGACAGTCTCGCTTTCTAATTCTGCACTGGGCATCAAGCTGTTTGATGCGTCATCAAATCTCGTTGACCAAGCGGGGAACGGGAAAACTCCTCCAGCCGGCACAAGCACGCCGAATGATACGAGCATGGTCCGCCTCGTTCCGCTGGAAGATGGGAGCACCGCAAACGCTTGGACGGCGGCAACAACTTCACAAAATATGATCACAGGCACGACTGACCTTGGCACACCCGGCGTGTGCGACGGATGCGCTGCCTTCATGGATCAAGCGCCGCCGGTCATCGTCACATCTCCCACGACGATAACCGATCCCACGATCACGCCTCCACCCGTGACCGTTGATGCGACAGGCACAGACGTGTTATCGCCGCAGGATGTACCGACAAGTACTGACGCAACAACGACGGGTTCGCTTATTCCTCCAACTGAAGGAACCTCGACCGATACCATACCGCTCGTCTTCGATACGACTTCAACAGCTCCCACAGGTCTGCCGCCGGTCGAATCGACCAGCAGTTCGGACACGGCAAATGAGATCCTGACCACCACAAGTTCGACAGGCGGTGAATCAACGGCCTCCGTGACAACGAATACGCCGGCCGTTGTCGACGCGGCCATCGTTCCCCAAACCCCGACTCCGCAAGCAACATCTCTTCCGACATCGAGCCCAGCTCCTGCGCCGGATTACGCCTTGCTGCGTTTGAACGAAGTCTCCCCGAATCCCGCGGCCGGCAAGGAGTGGGTCGAGATCGTCTCGCTTGACCCGACGCAAACCATCCCGCTCGCCGGCTGCCAGCTCCATGATGCGCAAGGGCGCATCTACAGCTTTACGGATGAAGCGTTCGTGCCAGGCGGGCCGCGCTATATCGTCGCCGAACTCTCGTCCGACCACCTCAATAACAGCGGCGACATGGCAGCGCTCTACAGCCCCGACGGCCAGCTCATCAACTCGCTCACGTTCGGCAAGACCGACAAAGGCGACAGCTGGATCCGATCGCCGGATATCACGGGTGACTGGACGCTCACCCTCACGCCGACAGAAGGCGCGGCCAACCTGTTAGCCCAACCATCGGCACCCGTGACGCCGACGCAACCCGCGACAGCGACTCCTACCCCGATTACCTCTTCGGTCGAAAATGCCCAACCCACATCCACGCTGGCAGGAGACGCGACCACGAGCCTGGCAACGACACTAATCCTTCCAGAGCCCGTGCCAAGCGTCCCGGCACTCGTCGAATCTGTTTCTTCAACGCTTGTTGCCCCGACGGCCAAGAAACCCGTGGCGACAAAAAAGGCTGCCAGCAAAACAGCTACAAAAGCTCCGACCAAGAAAATTTCGACAGCCTCGGCCGCCAAAACAATTACTCCACCTCTCATCCCTTTCACGTTCGATATGCTGCAGAACACGACCTCAACGGATATCCATGTGCGCCTTGCTGGAACTGTCGGCTCATCACCGGGACTCCTCACGCAACACGCCTTTGTCTTGCTGTCGGCGGATGGGCGCGGGCTGCTTGTCAGCGCGAGTACGGCCAAACAACTACCGGCTGTTGGGACAAACCTCTCGGTCACCGGGTCGCTGCGCTTTAATGATGCCAACATCCCATACCTCGAACTGTCTTCAAAAGACACCTGGACTGCCGAAGCGACGGGGACATCAGCGTTGCCGACGCCACGGACCGTTGACCTGACAGCCCCATCAACCGAAGACGCCTGGAGCTTCGTGCAAGTGACAGGCACCATCGACCACGTGGCCGGCGCGAGTTTCCACCTCGACCTCGCAGATGCGGAGGTGACAGTGGCGGTTCGCCCGGTCGTTGGATACAACGTCAAACAGCTCATCCCGGGCGACGTGGTGACGGTTTCCGGACTGCTCAATGAAGCGACCATGGATGACCTGCAAATCTTGCCGCGTTCCGGGAATGAGATCGTGCTCGTGCAACACGCCCCACCAACGATGACCGGGACGTCAGGCATGAGCGCACCACCGTCCTCGCCGTTGTCTGGTTGGACACCGTTCGCCGCAGCCGGAGGTGCCTTGGCACTGACTGAAGGCGCCAAACAGGTCCAACAACGGCGCAAGAAGAAAGGCCTGGAAAAGAAACTGGTAAAGCTTTCGGCTTAGATTGAAAGACAAGCGGCACGGCGGGATGATATGCTTTCGGCATGTCATCCCGTTTTCTTATCCCGACGCTCCTCGGACTAAGCCTGTTTGGCCTCGGTTGCCTCGTCACTGCCAAACCGATTCCGGCAGATGCCAAGCCCGTGTTCACAACCTACGTGTCAGCCATCCGCACAGGCGATCTGGCAACAATTGACCGACTGCTCTGCTCCACCCAAAACCACGACACGGTCCTTACGACGTATCGCTCCATGGCCGACAGTGACCGCGCAATGTTGGCCGATGCCTATGCCGCCGCATCACCAGACCCGGCATCGACAGACATCCAACTCGAATTCATCATCCAGCCCGAGCTTTCAAGCGGCACGCTCCAATACCAGCTCATCCTCTCAAAAGCCGGGAGTGCCTGGTGCGTCGAGGATTAAAGACTTGTTGCGCGGCATTTCAGGATGAAGCGCACCAAACGGATCTCATCAAAACTATAAGCCTCGCCCAAACGCGCGCGCACGGGCGTAAGAGCGTAGCCGCCGACGGAACGCAGCGTCGTTTCGATGCGATTGAAATCTTCTGCATCTGACACGACGACGTGCGAGGCATCCAGCTTGGTCCCGGCGTCCACGGCTTGCTCAAGATGGTTGATGATGGTGCCTACGCTCAAGTCGCGCAGCTTGGCGATTTCTTCCGGCGAACGCTTTTGCTCAAACAACAGGATAGTCTTCTGCACCGTTTCCGAAGGCGCACGCGCCGCACGCGCCGGCTTGACGGTGACACGGTCTGCGAGGCCTTTGGGCTCGGCGTACGTGCGGATGGCGGCCAAAAATTGCGGGCCGTACTGCTCGAGCTTGCGGCTGCCGACGCCGAAGACCGACCCGAGGCTTTCCGTGCGCTGCGGAAAAAGCTGCGCCATCTCTTGCAGCGTCCGGTCGCCGAACACGACGTACGGCGGCACGCCGTTGGCCGATGCGAGGCGTCGGCGCAAGCTGCGCAATTGCTCAAATAATTCTTCGTCGTAGTCCGTCGCTACGGGCTCAAGGCCGGCAGGCGCCGCTTGCGGCACGCACACGTCGCATGCCCCGCAATTGTCTTGCAGCATGGTCTCGCCAAAGTAGCTCAACAGGTATTTGCGGCGGCAGGTCTTGAGTTGGGCGTAGCGCACGATCTCATCAAGCTGTTGCCGGGCACGTTGCTGCTCTTCAAAATCATCCATGCGGCGGATGAAAAATTCTTGCTTAAAACGGTCGCCCGCAGAGAAGAACAACACACAATCACTCGGCAAACCGTCGCGGCCGGCGCGGCCGGTCTCTTGGTAATAGCCTTCGACGGATTTTGGCAGGTCCATGTGGGCCACGAGGCGCACATCGGGTTTGTCGATGCCCATGCCAAAGGCGATCGTCGCGACGACGACCGGCGTTTCGTCGCGGATGAAGCGGTCTTGTACGCGCGACCGTTCTTTCGGGCTCAAACCGGCGTGATAGGCCTCGGCCTTGATGCGGTTGGCGCATAAATCCTCCGCGATCTTCTCGGTGCTTTTGCGTGAAAAACAGTAGATGATGGCGGACGCGCGGGGACGGCTGCGGAGTTCCATCAGTAGCCGGTCGAACGAGCGTTGCTTGGGGACCACGCGGTAGGTCAAGTTCTTGCGGTCAAAACTCGAGGTAAACATCCGGCCGCCAGACAGGCCAAGCTGCGAAATAATGTCGTTCCGGACGCGGATATTGGCTGTGGCCGTGAGCGCCATGAGCGGGACGTTGGGGAACAAATGGCGCAACATCCGCAAGTTGCGGTAATCCGGACGGAAATCATGGCCCCATTCGGAAATGCAATGGGCTTCATCAATCGCAAACAGGCTCACGGGAAGTGATTGGAGGAATTGGCGGAAGGCGGACGTGCCGAGCCGTTCGGGCGCCACATACAAAAGCTTGAGCTTGCCTTGCGATGCCTGCGCTTCAACTTTCGCAATGTCTGCAGCCGTGAGCGAACTGTTCAAGAACGCTGCCGAGATGCCGTTGGCGCGCAACGCGTCCACCTGGTCTTTCATGAGCGCGATGAGCGGCGAGACGACGACGGTCATGCCGGAAAATTTCAATGCCGGCAATTGGTAGCAGAGTGATTTTCCGCCGCCGGTCGGCATCAACACCAAGCAATCCTTGCCAGACAAGCACTGGGTAATGATGCTCTCTTGCATCGGCCGGAAGGCGTCGTAGCCAAAATGTTTTTTGAGGAGGTCGAGCATGTCCTTCTATACCGCTGCCATACTTTTGATTAAAACGTCAAGCCTTGGAGTTTCATCATTCCCGTTCTACACTCCACACATGAAAAAAGACGGCGATATCTACTTACGGAACGTGGTTTTCGGGATTTCGGACAGCTTGGTCTCGACGGTCGGGCTGTTGTCCGGCGCCGCAGCGGGCGGGATCCCGCGGCAAACGCTGGTGCTGACTGGCATCATTTATGCGTTCGTCGAAGCCTTTTCGATGGCCGTCGGCAGTTACTTGTCCGAACAGTCGACCGAAGAGTATGCCGTGCGGGGCGAAACATCAAACCAGCGGCCGTTGCTCGGCGGCGTGATCATGTTCTTGTCGTTCATCCTGGTTTCCTTCATCCCGATTCTCCCCTATCTCCTGTTTAATGCGGACATCGCCTTGTGGGTTTCGATTGTCGCTTCGGTCCTGGCGTTGTTTATTGTGGGTTCGATCAGCGCAAAAATCACGAACGTGAAGATCCTGTCGCATGCGTTCAAGATGGCGCTGCTTGGAGGCGCGGCGATTGTCTTGGGCGTCATTGTCGGAAAATTCGTAAAAGCCGCATAAACGATTATGACCACTTCTTCACCCTGGAAATTGGATACAGAGCCGCGCGCCTTCCCTGCCCTTGATGCGACGATTGAAGTCGATGTCGCGATCATCGGCGGCGGGATTGCCGGAGTCGTGACGGCGTACGAACTGATCAAAGCCGGCAAAAAAGTCGCGCTCGTTGAACAGGACCGGATCGCCGGCGGGGCGTCGGGTTGGACGACGGCCTTTGTGACGCAGGTGACGGACGCCTCGCTCACCGAACTCCAACGGACATTCGGCTCAGAACACGCGGCGCTCGTATGGAAAAACGGCGGACAGGCGATCGATGAGATCGAGCGCATCGTCAAGGCAGAAAAGATCGAATGCGACTTCATGCGTTGCCCGGCGTACATCTTTGCATCGGACGGTGATGCCTTGAAAAAACTTCATGGAGAGGAGGGGCTCGCAAAGAGCTTCGGCTGTTCGGTGAAGATTGACGATGCGTCGCTGGGTTTTTCGACGCCGGGGTATTTACGCGTCGAGAACCAGGCAAAATTCCATCCGGTCAAATTCCTAACGGCCCTCGCCGAACGAACCGAAGCGCTCGGTGTACAGATCTTTGAAAAATCCAAGGTCGTGAGTTACTCAGGATCATTGCCCTGCATCGTCAAGACGGAAAAAGGAGAAATTCGTGCCACAGAAATCGTGCTCGCGACGGGCATGCCTCTGAAAGATCCGGATTCGGCGTCGCCGCGTATCACCGCCTACCAGACATATGTTCTTGTCGCGACACTCCCGAGTGGGACGTTGCCCGACGCGATTTTTTGGGACACGCAAAAGCCCTACCACTATTTCCGCGTCGACACGTTTCCGACCCACGATCAGATCATCTTAGGCGGCGAAGACCACAAGACCGGGCAAAGCTCCGATCCGAAAGCGCACTTCACGAGCCTCGAGAACTTCCTCAAGAAACTTTTGCCAGATGTGAAGTACGACATCATCCGCACCTGGAGCGGCGAAATATTGGAAACCATCGACGGCCTGCCATTCATCGGAAAAAGCCATAAAAACAGCCATTATTTGATGGCAACGGGCTTCTCGGGCAATGGGATGACCTTCGGGGTTTTGAGTGCACTGATCAATCGCGACCTCATTCTGGGCAAGAAAAATGACACGGAAAAACTGTATCGGACGCTGCGTTTTACCGGCATGCGGCATTTCATGGAGCGCGGCTACAACTATGTGATGGAATTTATCACAGGCCGAACGAACAACGACGCAGCGATCCTCAAAAATATCAAACGCGACGACGGCGCAATCGTCGAAATGAACGGAAAAAAAATCGCCGTGTATAAAGATGCGGACGGGAAGGTTTTAAAACTCTCCCCTGTCTGCACGCATCTCAAATGCATCGTCGAATGGAACGGTGCAGGCAAAAGCTGGGACTGTCCATGCCACGGCAGCCGGTTCAGAAAAGACGGAACGGTGATGAACGGCCCGGCGAATTCGCCTCTTGAGAAGATGGATTGAGTTTCATCTCTAGAGTCACTTCTTCCTCACAATAAAATTGAAGACATGCCAATGCTTCGGCATGCCGTTTGCAAGCTTCCCATCCCATTCTTTGTCCTCGAATTCGATCGTCTCCATGTCCGCGAGCAGAGCTTCAGTCCGCACTTTCGTCTGAAACGTCATCCTGGGATTTGAGCTCCATCCATCATGCCGAAAAAATTGCCACAAAATATTCCACCTTCCACTAAAGACATTTTAATCTTTTCAACGACAGCATCGAACGTCTCTGGTGGAGAGAACGGCAACGAGAACATCGCAGAAGCAACGTCGAACGTATTTTTTGGAAAATCAAAATCGACAAATGAAGAAACGACGGCGTGCAGCTTGTCGGAGTTAATCGACTCAGCGATCTTTGCCATCGATGGCTCGCTGTCGACAACCGTCACGTCAAAACCCTGTTCAAGGAGATACCGCGTGTCTTTCAATGCTCCGCCACCAATATCAATCGCTTTCCCCTTATGCCGG
>JBAQQZ010000075.1:0-11765 GCA_049295615.1 Patescibacteria group bacterium | reverse complement strand
GGACCACAACACGATTTACCTCGGGACGCGTACCAACGGCCTGCTGTATTCGCTCGACGGCGGGAGCTCATGGCAACAACCGTTGTTCAGTGACCCGTCCAAAGCCGTCCTCGTCAGCGGCTCGGTGAGCGCCGTCGCCGTTGATCCCAAACAAAAATGTACGGTCTACGCAGCGAGCGCCAACAAGATTTACGAGACGCAAGATTGCGGCCGCGATTGGATGCAGGTTTTCTTTGACCCGCGCACCGACAAGTCATTCACCCAAATTGCCGTCGACTGGTATAACCCGACCATCCTCTACGCCGGCACGGATGATGGTGACATCTTCCGTTCCACCGACAGCGGCAACTCCTGGCAGACGGCCAAACGCGTCGACGGCATGGCCATTACTGACATCAAACTCGATACGGCGGATTCGCGCACGGTCTATGTCGGCACGCAAGGCAGCGGCATTTGGAAGACGGCGGACGGCGGCGACACCTGGACGCAAATCGAAAAGCAGTTTGGCGACGACTTCCGCGACGCGCGCACCGTCACGCAAATCGTGCTTGATCCCGTTGATCCCAACACGCTCTACGTCGTGTCAAAATACGGCATCATCAAATCAACGGACGCCGGCAACACCTGGGCAGGCTTGAACCTCACCTCACCGCCGGAGACCGTCAAGATCAACTCGTTGGCCATCGACCCCAAAGACAACAAGCATCTCATCTATACCGGCATCTCAACGCTCCAATATTCGACGGATGGCGGCGTGAGCTGGACTCCCAAAAAACTGCCGACGACCGAAGATGGTTCCGTATTGCTCTTTGACCCCATCGACAGCAGCGTGATCTACCTTGGGACGACGCCGCACACCAAGTCCAACCAATAGCCGCGATTGACGCATGCACCAAAAAATGGGAAGCTTAGCGTACTTTACGGTATGCCGAACCCCATTGAAATCGCCAAACCGGAGTTCGAGAACGTCTTGAACCACCTGGAAAAAGAACTGCATAACATCCGCAGCGGCCGCGCCAATGCGGCGATTGTTGAAGAGATCAAGGTCGAAGCCTATGGCTCGTTCATGGAATTGAAAGGCCTCGCATCCATCTCGTCGCCGGACGCCAAGACCATCCAGATCGAACCGTGGGACAAGACCGTCACCAAAGAAATCGAGAAGGCGCTGATCGCGGCCAACCTCGGCATGGCGCCGAACGTGGCCGGCACGGTGATCCGCCTCGTGATGCCGCCGATGACTGAAGAGAACCGACGCGACACGGTCAAGGTCGTCCACCAAAAAGGCGAGCAGGCGCATATTTCCATCCGTGGCGTACGCGAGTCGGTGCGCGACGCCGTCCTGAAACAAGAAAAAGACAAGCAGATCGGCGAAGACGAACGGTTCCGGTTACTGGAAGACCTCGACAAGGTCGTGGCCGAATATAACAATAAAATTGACGCTGTCGCCGACGAAAAAGAAGAGGAAGTCATGACCGTCTAAACACATGCCCATTTCTCCGGAACAAAAAATGGATCTGTTGGTGTCGCTCTGCAAGCGGCGCGGGTTCGTCTATCCCGATTCTGAAATCTACGGTGGATTCGCTAACGCGTTTGATTACGGCCCGTACGGCATCGAACTCAAGAACAACATCCGTGATGCCTGGTGGAAACGTTTTGTCCACATGCGCGACGACGTAGTCGGCATCGATACGCCGGTCATCCAGCACCCGAAAGTGTGGGAAGCGTCTGGCCATTTGCAGAATTTTTCCGACCCACTTGTCGAGTGTAAACGCTGTCACCACCGTTTCCGTGCCGACCATCTGCTGGAAGCCAAGCAAGCGGAGCCTGGCTATGACAAGGAAAAGCCCATTGATTTGAAAGACATCAAGTGTCCCGACTGCGGCGGCGAACTGACCGACGTCATGCATTTTAATTTGATGCTCAAGACGTTCATCGGCCCGAAAGAAGAAGCGTCGGCCGTCGCGTACCTCCGTCCGGAGACCGCAGCCGGAATGTTCACGGCGTGGAAAAACGTGCGCGACAGCATGCGTAAAAAGTTGCCGTTCGGCATCGCGCAGGTCGGCAAGGCGTTCCGCAACGAGATCACGCCTGGCAACTTCATCTTCCGCACGCGCGAGTTCGAGCAGATGGAAATTGAATATTATGTCCGCCCCGAAGACGCGCCAAAGGTCTACGACATGTGGCTGGAAGAATACAAGGCGTGGTGCCGCGACGTGTTGAAGTTGTCTGAAAAGAACATCGTCTTCACCGAAATTGCCGAAGCGGACCGCGCGTTCTACTCCAAACGTTCCATCGATCCCGAATACCGTTTCCCGTTTGGCTTGAAAGAACTCGGCGGACTCGCCAACCGTGGCGATTGGGATTTGTCGCGCCAGCAAGAAGCATCGGGTGAAGATTTGCGCTGGTTTGACCAGGAAACCGGCGAACGGTTCATCCCGCACGTCATCGAGCCGACGTGGGGCCTCACACGCTCCGTGCTGGCCGTCTTGTGCGAGCACCTCGACATCGACGAAGCTGACACGGCCGAAGAAGGGGAGAAAGAACCGCGCATGGTGCTTCGTCTTCCGCCGATGCTCTCGCCCGTCAAAGCCGCGATTTTCCCGCTCCAAAAGAAAGAAGAACTTGTCGCCGTTGCGAAGGATCTTGTCCAAAAGATGCGCGCTCTGGGTCTGGCTGTCGAATACGACGAGAGCGCTTCGATCGGCAAACGCTACCGCCGCCAGGATGAGATCGGCACTCCGTATTGTTTCACGGTTGATTTTGATTCGCTTGAAGACAAAAAAGTTACGGTCCGCGACCGCGATTCGATGTCGCAAGAACGTGTCGCTATCGAGGACGTTCCGGCGTGGGTTGCAGAGCGCGTTCACTAATTGGAAGGCGGACGAGCTGTCCGTACCAAACAAACACATGAAACCACACGTCACCAAACTGCAAAATGGCATGTCTGTCATCCTCGTCCCGCAGAAAGGCGCGGAGTCAATGACGCTGTTCGTGATGTGCAAGGTCGGTTCTCGCTACGAGACGAAAGACGTGAATGGCGCGTCGCATTTCATCGAGCATTTGATGTTCAAAGGCACGAAGAAGCGGCCGACGACTGAGATCATTTCAGGCGAACTCGACCGCTACGGCGCGGCGTACAATGCGTTTACCGACAAGGACGTCACGGCGTATTACATCAAGATGGAAGCCGAAAAGACCAAGCTCGCCATCGACATGCTGTATGACATGCTGTTCCATTCGACCTACGACCCGAAAGAGCTCCAGCGCGAACGCGGCGTGATCATCGAGGAGATCAACATGTACGAGGACAACCCGCAGGCGCACGTCGATGACCTGTTGGACGAAGCGCTTTATCCGAATTCGACGCTCGGTTGGAACATTGCGGGCCCGCGCGAAACCATCCGCACCGTCCCGCGCGAAAAACTCATCGCCTACCGCGACGCATATTACATCCCAAGCCGCATGACCGTCGTTGTCGCAGGCAAGATCGTCCCCGGCGTGATGCCGCTCTTGCAGAAGACGTTCGGTTCAATCAAGCGCCCCGCCGGGAAAGACAAACCGTTTGAACGGTTTGAGGCGCCGTCCGTGCTGCTCAAGCCCATCTCCTACCAAGAAAAACAGACAGAACAAGTCCAAATGGGGATGGCGTTTTACGGAGTCCCGATCGGGCATCCGGATGCGCCGGCGGCTGGCCTTTTGGCGACCATCCTCGGCGGCACCATGTCGTCGCGCCTGTTCATCCAGATCCGCGAACGGCGCGGCTTGTGTTATTCCATCCACGCCTCGCATGGCGCACGCGAAGATATCGGCGCGTTCAGCGTGATGGCCGGCCTCGACAAGAAGCGCGTGCCCGAAGCCGTCAAAGCCATCATCCATGAGCTCAAATCCGTGGTGAAGGATGGCGTGACGGCCGAGGAATTGCGCCGCGCCAAGGATAACGTCCGCGGACGGACGATGTTGGCCTTTGAGGACTCGGCCACACAGGCTGAATGGTATGGCAAACAGTGGCTTTTCCAGGCCAAACTCGAGACCCCCGAAGAGCGGATGCAACGTTTTGACCGTGTCAGTCGTACACAGGTACATGGCCTCGCGAAGCGCATGTTCCGTGAAGAGCACATGGCTGCTTCGGTCATCGGGCCGTTCGGCTCAAAATCCGCTGTTGATAAACTTTTCCGCTGGTAATTCCACCTTCCGGGTATGAAGAAACTCATCATTGCAAACTGGAAAATGCATTACGGCCCGATCAAGGCCGGTGGCTGGATCCGCGCGTTCCGCCGTGAACGGCTTCCGAAAGATTTGGACATCTCCGTCGCCGTGCCGTTCGTGTCGTTGGCTGCCGCCCGCGCCTCACTCGGCCGTGCCTCTATCCCAGCTCTTGGCGCACAGGATTGTTTTTGGAGCGAAGAAGGCCCGTTCACGGGAGAAATTTCGCCTGACATGCTGAAGGAATTCGGCACGGAATATTGCCTCGTCGGCCACAGTGAACGCCGTACGTATCTTGGCGAGACGGATGAGATGGTTGCCAAGAAAGCGGCAGCCCTCCAAAAAGCGGGGATCGTGCCGGTCATCTGCGTGGGTGAGACGGATGCACAACGCAAGAAAGGCGAAACCAACAAGACGGTCCGCGCCCAGGTCCAAGCGGCGATTGCCGGCTTGAAAGGTGACGGCAAAGCCCCAGCGGTCTTGGCGTATGAGCCGATTTGGGCCATCGGGTCCGGCCGCCCGTGCTCCGCGCAGGACGCCAAGGAGGTCCACCAGGCCATCCGCGGCGCCTTGGAGAAGAAGTTTGGCAAGCTTGCCGAAGAGACCAGAATCCTTTACGGTGGGTCGGTGGATCCCCGCAATGTCGCGGAATATATGACCACGACCGGTGTTGATGGCGTGTTGGTTGGTGGGGCCTCGCTTGACCCTCGGACATTTGGTCTGTTGTGCCGTTCCGCCGTTCCCGCATAGTTTCCTGGTGTGTTGATCTACTGGATCACGTTACCGATCGCTGTGATCGCCATTTGCGTCATGCTTGTGACGCTTTTTCGGCATTGGGGCGAAATCCGTTTGTTGGATCCGAATTCCATCTCTGAAGAACGCGAACGCCAGAAACGCGAAGAGCTATTGTTGCAACGCCTCAACCGGATGAAGTCGCAAAAGTTTGGGCCATTCACGGCCGTCATCCAAAAGGGGATTTTAAATATCAAGAAGGCGTACCACGGCGTGTACATCAAGCTCGTCCAAGTCGAACGTTTTTATAAGCAAGCCAAGGCGCCGTTTGCCGCCATGGCCCCATCAGTCAAAGACCGGGTCAAGTTGATCTTGGATGATGCGCGTTCGTTGGCGCGTGACATGCGCTGGGCAGATGCCGAGCGGCGCTATCTCGAAGTCCTCGCCATCGACAAGCATAACTTTGACGCCTACAAAGGGCTCGGCGGAATCTACCTCAAACAAAAACTCTATCCGCAAGCCAAGGAGACGTTCGAGTTCGTCTTGAAGAGCCACAAGGCAGACGACATTGTCTACGCTGGCTTGGCGGATATCGCCGAGGCCGATGGCGATATTTCTCGCGCCGAGGACTTGCGGCTCAAAGCGGTTGAAGCGCGCCCGCGGCTCGCCAGCCGACACGCGGAGCTCGCAGAATTCTACGTGGAACACGGCCAACCCAAGAAAGCCTGGGCCTATGCCAACAAGGCGACGGAGCTTGACCCGAAGTCGGGCAAGTACCTTGAACTTTCCTTGGATGTTGCTATACTCCTCGGCGATCGTATTGAAGCCCGACGGCGCTACGACAAGCTCCGGCTCGTCATCGAAGACCGCCCGAAACTGCAAGCGATCAAGGACCGCATCGACGCCATCCCAGAAAAATAAAGCAGTCAAAAATTTCTGCCGTTGTATCTTCGCCCAAAGCTTGATACAACGACGTCGTCGCTCTCAAATGAAAAATAGATTTTCTCATTTGCTCGACTCCTAGCCGTTGTAGCTCAGCTGGTAGAGCATCTCCATGGTAAGGAGAAGGTCACCGGTTCAATCCCGGTCAACGGCTCCATCACCAATCAACCCTCATCGGTTTGATGGGTGTCATCTCAAAATGTCCGACTTGCCACGTCTGACGTGGCAAAGCGCAGGCGGCAAGCGAAGTGCAGGGAAGGCGTCCTCGCCTGACCGGAACGTAGTCTTGCTTCGCCGAGCACGGGCAGGTACCGAAGCGGTCAAACGGGGCAGACTGTAAATCTGCTGGCATACGCCTTCCAAGGTTCGAATCCTTGCCTGCCCACCAAAAAATCCCGACGATGCGTCGGGATTTTTTGTTTAGGCGATGTCAAGGATTTTGTATTCCACGTTGCCGTTTTCCGTATTAATCATAACTGTTTCTCCTGCCCCATGTCCCACCAACGCTTGCCCAAGAGGGGAGACATGAGAGATCCGTCCGCGTGATGGATCTGATTCCGTTGGGCCGACGATCTCGTAGGTCTTCATTTTTCCATTGACTTCAACTCGTACCGTCGCACCAAGCCGCACGTTTCCGTCGGCGCCAGCGCCACGTTCAATTGCCACGACGCGCTTCAATCTGTCCTTGATCGAAAAAATCCGGCCGTCGATATTACCCAGCCGTCCTTTGGCTTCGGTGTATTCGGCGTTCTCTGACAGGTCGCCTTTGGCGACGGCGACGGTCAGGTCGGTCACGGCTTGGGGGCGTTCTGTCTTTTCTAGGCGCACCAGCGTCCGTTTCATGTTCTCGATGGCTTGAGGGGTCAAGAAAATGACGGCTTCCTCGTCGTTCAGCTTTAATTGCTGGGATTTACGGGTTGGGAGGCGCATGGCGGTATGGTACGATGGATCCCTTGCCAACGTCCACGCGTTAGGCTATTATCCTCACATTCTGCCGACGTAGCTCAGCGGTAGAGCAGCGGTTTTGTAAACCGTTGGTCGCCGGTTCAATCCCGGCCGTCGGCTCCACACAACCAACAAATCTATGTCACAAGACAACCTCATCAAGTTCGAGTGCACGGTCTGCCGGAAGATCAACTACCACTCGACGAAGAACAAGAAGACCCTCAAGACGCGCCTCGAGCTCGCCAAGTTTTGCAAACACTGCAAAAAGCGCACGCCGCACAAGGAGACCAAATAAGATCGTCCTGACGCAAGGCAAACGCTCCGGTGTCCACCGGAGCGTTTGCCGTTTTGGAGGGTGGTCGCTACACTCGGTGCATGAAGTTCCCGACGCCGCCACCGGTGCGCAAACAGCTCGTACCGAAGCCTGACCTTTCGGCGAGTCCTGCCGCCCAACGGGTCGTCAGGTTGGCGTATGTCGTGTCGATCGTGTTTTGGGTCGTGGTGATGGCGTTGCTTGGCGCGGCCGCCGTGTGGCTTGTCCTATGGCCTTCCATCCGGCATGTTGACCAAGCGCTCGCGCTCGCAGCCATCTTGAATGCCTGCATCGCTTTCTTCGGTTATTTTATCGGCATGTGGAGTGCCCGTCTCATCCTGTCTGAACTGGTGAAATCCGCGCGCACCCAATCGACCACCGCGTCGCACGTATGAAACGGCCATCGTCCTTGAAGTCCTATCTGTTGCTCGTCCTGCCATGTGCGTTGTTCGTCGTCGCGTCACTGTTTGTCCGCCAAGCATCTGCCGCCCCGAATTGCTGGTCCGTGACTGATCCTGCGGGCGACGTCACGATCCAAGGTGCGACATCATCCGCCAGCGGCGCCGATCTCCCAGCGTCCGATATCCTCGCGGCGTCTGTCGCGACCTCGTCCGCTGGATGGATATTTACGGTCATGACGAGCGCGCCGCTTGTCGCGCCGAATGGGCAGGTCGCAAACCTCGCGTTCATGATCGACGCGGACGGCAAGATGACGAATAATTACACGCGCGCCACCAATGAACGCGCCGGCGCAGATACGTTTTTCGTGATCATCTCGACCGCCTCGTCAACCAACCCGTGGAAAGTGGAGCATGAGGAATATGATGCGTCTTCTGCCCAATGGAAGGCGACGCCGGCAGACCTCCAAATCCGTTTTCTGCAGAATGTCGCAACCGTCATCATTCCGGCCAACGAGCTTCCCGCGACGACCGCCATGCGATGGCGCGCGGTGACGGATATTGGGGTCGTCGGCAAATGGTTCACGCGTGATTCTGCGCCCGAGCATGTCACGGATTCGTCCGCTTGCGGCTACATGCCGTATCCCGCATCCACGTCGACGGCCCCGTTGTCGCCAGCTTCCGCGTCGTCGTCCAGCCGCGTGACGGCGGCATCGCAACAACCACCATCAGCAAATTGGCTCGCCTACCTCCTAGTCGCGCTCGGTCTTGCGGCAATGGGCATTGGTGTGGCAAAAGGGAAGGGATGATGTATGTCCAACTATCCTGACTACCTGACCGCCTCTGATTTCTACCAGTTCGTGAACTGTCCACATTGGCCGTATTACGAACGTTTTGCGACGGATGAAGAAAAGACCTTGCGCCGCCAAGTCACGGACAGCGAAAAGCACCGCCAGGAAAACGGCCTGGCGCATGAATTGGACGTCGTGAAAGAGCTGATGAAGGACCAGCAGATCGACGAAGTACCGGTCACGAGGAACGCAGAAGCGGACTGGGAAGCGACGCGTGCGCTCATGGCACAAGGCGTGCCACTCATCTACCAAGGCACGTTGACCTCCGGCGATTGGACCGGCCGTCCCGACTTGCTCGAACGCCACGATGGCGCAAGCGTCTTTGGTGATTGGCATTATGTCCCCGTCGACGTGAAGTCCACGCACTTCCTCGAAAAATACCAAAAACTCCAACTGTCGTTTTACGCCGCGCTGCTCGAAAAGCTCCAAGGACGCTTCCCGGCAGAACCCGCCATCATCAACCGCGATGGCGAGCGGATCCCGTTTGCGGCGGGGGATTTCGTGGCCGATTTTGAACTGTTCGTGGTCGAGCTCGAACGCATCCGTGCAGGCGAGAAACCGGATCCCGTCTTGCGCAAAAGCTGTTTTGATACGGGCGTGTGGGGGACGGTGTGCGAACGGTTCGCTAAATCCACCAACGACATCGCACTGCTCTACAACGTCAACGTCGAGAAGCTCAAGACCTTGCGTGCACTTGGCGTGCGCAGCGTCGAAGATGCCGCAGAGATGGACCCGATGGCGCTCGACGGTGTCGCGAAAGGCTTGCGTTTGCACGGACTGGAAGTCATGAAACGCCAAGCGCAAGCGTTGAAAGATTGTTCCGTCCTTGTCCGGGAGCCGGTCGTTTTGCCGAACCCGCCGCTCGAAATTCATTTTGATATTGAAAGCGATCCGCCGTTTGACCGGGATTATTTGTATGGCTTCCTCGTCCGCCGCCCAGAAGGGGACGAGTACATCTCGTTCGTCGCCGAAACCCACGATGGCGAGAAGCAGATGTGGGAATCGTTCTTGGCATGGATCAAGGAGTTGCCGTCAGATTACGTCGTCTATCACTTCTCGTCGTACGAGCTCACGCGCCTCGGCACGCTCGCCAAACGCTACGGCACAGAAGATGACCAATGGCTCGCGGCCTTCCAATCACACATGGTGGATTTGAAAGAGATCACGACGCATGCCATCACCTTCCCGCTCTATTTTTATGGCTTGAAGTACATTGCGAAGTTCTTGGGTTTCTCGTGGCGGAGCGACGTCAAAGGCGGCAGCCAATCCATCGACGTCTTTGAAAAATTCCTCGCAACGCATGACCGTGCCTTGCTCGACTCGATCATCCTCTACAATGAAGACGATGTCCGCGCCACGGCGCATTTGAAAGATTGGCTGGTGAAGTACGCAAAGAATGTCTCGTCATACGGGAAGCCGTATCCGTGGACTATTTAGCTGTAGTCGTGTTCGCGTACAGGAACATTGTAGATACTGGATAAAGATGCTCATCTCGTAGGACGGGATAGCTCGATTCATCGTTTAAGAGCTCTTGTTTTAAGCGAGATACTTCTTGAAGAGAAGAATGGAGCCATACCGCAGCGCAGGCCGTTGTTGCGGCCAAGATTACGCTCAATAGTATGAGTGAAAGGATGACTGTATTCTGTCTGCTATGCGGCATCTTAATGTGTATCCGCGTGGATGTGCTTGTGTTCGCCGCGCCAACCTTGGGCTTCTTGGACGACGCTGTTCGGCGGCTTCATGCGCAAGGCGAACCAGGCGGCCAAGAGTGCCGTGATCGGCACGGTGAAGATCAGTCCGATAGTACCGGCGAGCGAGCGGATGACTTCGTCCACGATCGAGTCAAAGTTGACGAACTTGGCCCACGAGCCGCCGTATTCGGAGTAGAGGAGCAGCGTCGACAGCGAGCCGCCGACGTAGGCAAAGACGAGCGTGTTGGCCAGCGCGCCCATGTGGTCGCGGCCGATGATCATACCGGAGCGGAAGAGTTCCTTGAACCCGAGGCGCATGTTGGCTTGGCGGACTTCCATCACGCCGGAGGCAATCGACACGGCCACGTCTTCCACCACGCCAAGCGAAGCGATGGCGATGCCGGCGAACAGCAAGCCTTGTGGGTTAAGGTTCGGGTTCTTGTCGAAGAACAGGCGGTCATCGTCCGTGGCAAGGCCGGAGAGGTGCGCCCAATGGGCAAAGACGAGCGAGACAAGATAGGCGACAGCCACGCCGCCAAGCGTGCCGATGATTGTCACCACCGTCTTGCGGTTCCAGCCGATTGAAAGTCCAGTCGAGACAGTCGCCAGGATGGCGATGATGAGGAACGCGATCGGTACGGGGTTGATGCCTTTCAAGAAGCTTGGGATGAGCACGAGGCCGATCAGTGCCAGCGAGAATCCGATCGACAATGCGATCTTGAGGCCTTGCCAACCGGCGAGCACGACGAGCGTCAGGACGAAAAATCCGATCAACCAGTACAAGGCGTCGCGCCGTTCGAACGATTCGATGTACGCCAATGGTGGACCGCCGTTCGGATCCGGCTGCAAAAAGATCAACACCTTGTCGCCGGGCGCGGGGTTGAGGCTGTAGGGGTCGTCCGAGATGTCGTTGGTCAGCGTCCGGGTCTGCCCTTTTTCCGGGCCGGAGAGGAATTGGACGGTGTATTGGCGCAGTTGTTGTGCGCCGCTGTCGTTTCCCTGGGTGATGCTTTGCGCTGTCTGTACGATGGCACTTTCATAGTCGCCAGCTTCCACTTGGTCACCGCCGGTTTCATTTGCCGCCACCGGCGCGACCGCAGCAGTACCCGAAGACGTGCTGCTTGGCACGTCGATCACGCTGGTGTCGTTTGACCCGTCATCCGCTTGCGCCAAGGCCAATGACGGCCGGAATGCACACAGCATGAGCAGCACGGCAGCGGCCAAAAGGAGGGGCTTTTTCTGCATGTTGCCTATGCTAGCCTAGATGGTGAAAAACGACCACCCCGCCTTGTGGGCGGGGTGTAGGTCGTACGAAATTTTGGTCTTTCGTTTTTACATCCCCAATGAATCGCTCGGGAACTGGACGCTCGCCATGGCCGCAGCCGGCGAATAGTCCGCAGTCGAGTTGATGCTCGTCCCGAAGGTGTAGTTCGAGTAGAAGGCGTCGCTAATGTCATCGATCATCTGGTTCCAGTTGGAGCCATAGAGAGACGTCGCGACGGCTTCGGTCGTGACCCAGCGGAGGTTGCCGCCCTTTTCAACGGCATACACCTTGGGATCCGTCGTGAACTTCACCATCCTGACGCCTGGCTTGTAGGTGACGTTCTTGCCGAGGGGAATGGAAGCCAACTGGCTTGATCCGATGATTTGAACGCCGGAGAAGTCCGTGTACCAGGTGAAGTAGACCTTG
>JBAQQZ010000074.1:0-26946 GCA_049295615.1 Patescibacteria group bacterium | reverse complement strand
CAAGGTCTACTTCACCTGGTACACGGACTTCTCCGGCGTTCAAATCATCGGATCAAGCCAGTTGGCTTCCATTCCCCTCGGCAAGAACGTCACCTACAAGCCAGGCGTCAGGATGGTGAAGTTCACGGACAACAAAGTCTATGCCGTCGACAAGGGAGGTGTCCTCCGCTGGGTTAAGGGTGAAGCCGTTGCCGCTTCTCTCTATGGCTCCAACTGGAACCAGATGATCGATGACATTAGCGACGCCTTCTACTCGAACTACACCTTCGGGGCAGATATCAATGGCTTGTCGGACTTCAACCCGGCAACGGCCCAAGCTTCCGTCGAGTTCCCCAGCGATTCATTGGGGATGTAACTGAAAATGCAAACAAAAAAACACGCCATCGCGGCGTGTTTTTTGTTGGTGGACCCTAACGGGATCGAACCGTTGACCTCTTCCATGCCATGGAAGCGCTCTACCAGCTGAGCTAAGGGCCCGAATCTATTGGCGGCGTAAATCGTCCGAATGTGCGCGCAGAATGCCATATGCTTGGCCCTGCGTCAACCGGAAAAAACAACGGAGCCTCTTGGGGAGGCTCCGAAGGAGATTGCCTGACGCGTTCGTCAGGCGGTGTGGATGCGGGCTTGGAGGAGCGGGACGAGCTCTTTCCAGCCGTGGACGATCCGGGCTTGTTTCTCGACGCGCGGGAAGCGCTTGAGCTGTTCGGGATCGGGCGCGAAGGCGTAGACGCGGGGGACGACGCCGACCATGAAGTCGAGGACTTCGGGGTTGTCGTCGATGGCATCGGTCACGCGGAACTTCTGGCAGAGGATGGCTTTCTCTTCAGGCCGGCGGCAGAAGGTGAGGCAGTCCGGTTTGAGGCCCGTCTGCGGATAGAACTTGGCCCGGATGAGCCACATGCGCTTGATGCGTTCGATGTGTTCGTCGCATTGCGACAACAGGCGGACGGGCAAGCGGAGCCCGACGTGCAGGAGCCGCAGGCTCTCGAATGCCTCCGGCGTGGTTTCGGCCGAGGCGTAGTCTTTGGGCGATGATCCCGGCGGCCGCTTGAGGACGGGGCCGCCCAGGTCGACGCCGAGGACCATGGTTTGCATGAGATGTACCTCCCTGAAAGGACATATCCAGTGAAGCATCCTGCCGGACGATCGACAAGTTCGGCAAAAAGAAAGCGCCCTGCCGAGTGGCGGGCGCTGACGTCGAGTTTTGGGGTAGGTGGACTAGCGGGGGAGCTTCTCTTCGAGCCGTTCGATGAAGCTTTCGAGGAGCGCTTCGAGCTTGTCGAAGCCTTTGTCCGAGACCATGGCCTTGAGGGCGCCGTGGAAGACACTTCGCTCGATGTCGAGCCGCTTGTTGAGGCCGTTGATCTCGCGTCGATCCTCTTCCCGCTTCCGCAGGAGGAATTCGATCGCAGCGCATGGCGTGTAAGCGTCGTAGGGGAGGTTGGGCTGCTTGTTGAAGAATTTCGCGTTCGTTGGAGATTTCTTCACTTCAGGATCGGTGATGATCGCCGTGCAGGGCGTATCGCTGCATTCAGCGTATTCTGTCGTTTGGCCCACTTCGATGAGCTTCCCCATCCAGAATCCGCGAGGCGACTTCGTGCAGCCGTGGATCTTCGTATCGTCGACGACGATGAAGACCCTGCTGTTGACCCGAACGTCGTCGAACGGGTCAAAGATCAGCGAACCGTCCATGTTCGATTCTCCCGAGCCCTTCCATCCGGAAAAGCTCATGTGGGTTTTTGTTCTCACCGCCGACTGGCGGCGATGCGTGGGTTATATCTCAAAAAGTGCGTTCTGTCAACGCCTAACCCTTGCTCCTCCGGCCGTTTCCCTGTAGTCTCTGCGCACTATGCCGCTCCAAATCGGGATTGTGGGACTGCCAAACGTGGGTAAATCCACGTTGTTTTCGGCGATTACCAAGAAGGCCGTCGATTGCGCCAACTTCCCGTTTTGTACGATTGACCCGAACGTCGGCGTCGTCGAAGTGCCGGATGAACGGTTGGCCAAGCTCGCCGAAGTCTCAAAGTCGAAAAAGATCGTGCCGACGACGATTGAGTTCGTGGATATCGCGGGACTCGTCAAAGGCGCGTCGGAAGGGCAGGGACTTGGGAACAAGTTTTTGTCGCATATCCGCGAGTGCGACGCCATTGCCCAGGTGTTGCGTGCGTTCCAGGATCCGAACGTCATCCACGTCGATGGTGGGATTGATCCGATCCGTGATGCCGAGACGATCGGTCTTGAATTAGCGTTGGCGGATTTGGATTCGGTCACCAAACGCTATCAGAACATCGAACGACAATTGAAGTCCGGCAAAACGAAAGAGCTGGAAGCCGAGCTCGCGGTTGTCGGACGTGCGAAAGATGCCGTCGAAAAGGGGACGCAACTGCGAGACCTTGAATGGACGGAGGAAGAGCTCAAGATGTTGAAAGGCTTGGCGCTTATGACGCTCAAGCCGATGTTGTATGTCGTAAATATCAGCGAGGAGCAATTGCAAGACGGATCATGGAAGGCTGCGGTCGCATCATTGGCCGCGAAGAAGGGGAATCGGATCGTGCCTGTCTGTGTGAAGATGGAGTCCGAGCTCGCGTCGATGAATGACGTCGAAAAGAAAGAGTATCTCGAAGCCATGGGGCAGACGGCGTCAGGACTCGATCAGCTGATCGTTGATGCGTATGACGTGCTGGGTTTGATAACGTTTCTCACGTCAGGTGAAATGGAAACGCGGGCATGGACGGTCGTGAAAGGCGCAAAGGCTCCGCAAGCCGCCGGCGTCATCCATACGGATTTTGAAAAGACATTCATTCGCGCGGAAATTACGAATTGGCAGGATTTCGTCACGTATGGCGAAGTCGGATGTCGCGAAAAAGGGCTGACGCGGATTGAAGGGAAGGATTACATTATGCGCGATGGGGATGTGTGCCATTTCCGGGTCGGCGCTTGAGTGTCCGGTGTCCCATTTGTCGTTGCGAGCGTCTATCTAAACGCGAAGCAATCTTGAGCGCCAGCTGCGGGTTCAAGATTGCTTCGTCGTCAGACTCCTCGCAACGACAAAATAAAAGCAGAAAAACTTATTAAAACATCACGCCCCGGAATCGACGATGGGAGTTCCATCGGATTCACGGGGCGTTTTGAGGAGTCTGTCTGTTTGGCGCTACGCGGCGGGCGTGTCAGCGGGCGTTGCGGGCGTGGCCTTGTCGGCGTAGATGAACGCGACGAGCTCGCGCTGCCACACGGGGCCGTTCTTGAGGTCGAACTTGCCGGCCTTGAGTTTTGCCTCGATCACGTCGCGGATGACCTCGGGGAGGACGTTTTTCGTCACGACCCAGGTCGATGCGCCCTTCTCGAGCGCTTCAATGACGAGGGTGACGAGCCGGACACGGATCTTCTTCATGGTCTCGTTCGTCGGCTGACGCGTGGCGTGGACCCAGCCGGCGTACTCGACGAGCTGAGCGACGAGGGTTTCGTGCCGGCGTTCGACGGCCGCGACCAGATCTTCGAACTTGTCGATCTTGGATTCGTACTTCTTCTTCACGTGGTTGACCTCTGCGTCGTGAACCACGTTCATGAACCCGATGAGGATGAGGGCAATGACGCCAAATCCCACACCGGAATAGTCATGAGCCGCGTAGGAGGTCAGGGCCACATGCGCGAAGAACACGATCAGTACCAAGAGTCCGATGTTGATGAGCCCGTACCGATTCATTTTGTATCCCTTTTCCTTCTTCCCTCTGGCGCGCTCCCGAAGAGCCCCGCCACAGAAACTTACGTGATGCGAATCCCGTGGGCGGTTGCCCTTCCGCGTGCCAACAGGCTCACGGAATTTCGGTCTTCCATCCACGCAAGGTGAAGGAGGGATAAAGTAGCAGGAAAAGGGGTTTTGGTCAAGATGTTATACTCCTCCGCATATGCCTCAGTCCGTCCGCAAAGTTGTCATCCCGGTTGCCGGTCTTGGCACCCGTTTTTTGCCTGTGACCAAGGCGATGCCGAAGGAGATGTTGCCGATTATTGATAAGCCAATCATCCAATACGTGGTGGAAGAAGCGGTCGCGTCTGGCATTACCGACATCATCCTCGTGACGAGCCACGCCAAACGGCCGGTTGAAGATCATTTTGATGATAATAAGGAGCTTGAAGCCTGGCTGACGAAACAGGGAAAGAAGGATTTGCTCGAACAGATCAAAGACATCGGAAAATTGGCGAATTTCGTCTACGTCCGGCAAAAAGGCCCATATGGCAACGCGACGCCCGTCTTGAACGCGGCACACCTCATCGGCGACGAGCCGTTTGCGGTCGTGTTCGGCGACGACGTGTTTGCCGGAAAAGTCCCACGCCTCAAGCAGATGATCGACGTCTATGAGAAATATACGGATCCAGTTCTCGGAGTCGTCAAAGTCGATGCGGAGGATACGAAACGCTATGGCATCATTGAGCCGAAAGCCCAACTCGAAAAGCGTGTTTATGAACTAAAAAGCGTTGTCGAAAAACCTGGGCCGGAAAAAGCACCGTCGCGATTGGCGGCAACGGGCGGCTATATCCTGACGCCGGATATTTTTGATGAAATCCGCAAACTTAAGCCGGGACACGGGGGAGAGTATGTGACACTTGATGCCATCCATCGATTGATGAAGAAACGGCCGGTGTACGCATGTGAAATCGAAGGGACGTATTATGACACGGGTTCCAAGATCGGGTGGCTCAAGGCGAACATGGAAATGGCGCTTCAGCGGCCTGATCTGGCCAAAGAGGCGCGGGCACTCGTGAAACATCTGGGAAAGAGGTAAACTACCTGTAAGCTATGCTGAACGGAGGAAAGACGCGCGGCGTCCTGCAAAAAATCGCTGGTTTGTGTTTGCTGTTGTCCCTGGTTGGCGCGGGTTGCACGCAAGGCCCGAGCGCAGCGACGGTGGCTGCTTCAAAACCGGTGACCATCAACGTCTGGGGCGTGAATGAGGATGAATCGCTCTACGAACCGATCTTCACGGATTTCCACAAACTCCACCCGTACGTGACGATCCAATACCGGAGCTTTAATTTGGACGAATACGAAAGCCAAATCTTGAACGCCTTGGCCGAAGACCGCGGCCCAGACGTCTTTTTGATCAACAATTCGTGGGTCGGCAAGTACCTGCCAAAAATCCAACCCATGCCGGCCTCGACCCAAGTGGCGGAGCAGTTTGTGGTCGGAACCTTGCAAAAGAAAGTCCAATACCAACTCGTCGCCGAACCGACGGTCACCTTGCGTGACTTCAAGAATAACGAGCCGGATGTCGTCTCGAGCGACATGTTGCGGACCGTGAATGTTTCGCCGACCACCGACAAGACGGATTATGAGCAGCGCGTCATGGGTATCCCATTGTCCGTTGATACGCTCGGCATGTACGTCAACAAGGATTTGTTGAACGCGGCCGGGATCACCACCATCCCGCAGACCTGGGACGTGTTCCAAACCGATGTCCAGAAACTCGTGAAGCAAGACGACCAAGGGAACATCCTGCAAGCTGGCGCGGCAATTGGGACGGCCTATAACGTTGAACGTGCGCCAGACCTTATTTCGGTCCTGATGATGCAAAACGGCGCGGACATGAGTGCAGCCGACGGGACGCCAACCTTCACCACCATCCCATTGGCTTTAGCGAACGTGCGTGATGAGCCGCCAGCGTACCAAGCCATGTCGTTTTATACGGATTTCGCTGACCCGTCGAAGGCCGTCTACACCTGGAATGACAAGCAGCCGGATTCATTAGAAGCTTTCGTGGAAGGCAAAGCCGCGTTTTTCTTTGGCTATGCCTATGACCTGCCTGTCATCACGACGCGTGCGCCAAAGTTGAACCTCGAGATTGCCAGCTTGCCACAGATCCAAGGCAATCCGGAGGCGAACTTCGCCAATTATTGGGCCTGGGTCGTCTCAAAGAGGACGGCGAATTCAGATGTCGCGTGGAATTTGGTGAACTTCATGAGCACGCCAGACGAATCGGCAAAATATTTGGCCATCGCCAAACTGCCAGCGGCCCTCAAATCACAACTCGGTGCACAGTTGAATGACGAACAGATCGGGGTGTTTGCCGCGCAGGTGCTGACGGCAAAATCCTGGTACCGCGGCAACGACCCGAAAGCGGCGGATGACGCCTTCAACACCATGATCGAAACCGTCGTCGCGGGCGGCTCGACGGCCATCCCGGATGCCGTGCACGCCGCCTCCGACAAGATTTCGCAAACGATTATTTACGGCACGACGCAATAGGATATGGAGATATTAGAAACCATTCGCATGAAAAAAATATCCTGGTGGTCGGTTGCTCGTATTGGAGGAGGTACGGCAATCGTTATTTCAGCGTGTGTGTTCGCTGCGCCCGTTTTGGCTGATAATGGCATCTTGTGTGGACAAGCTGGAGGAAGCTGTGCGCTCACAAATGATTGCATAAATTCGCACGGGACGAACCTCCCGCAAAATGATTGCCAGTCGGCAGGATCGGATTACGTCTGTTGCGGTGCGGGTCAAGCGCCGAACCAATCCAATGCGCCTTTGCCGACCGCAGGGACAACGGCGCCGACAACAGCGCCGGCGTCGACGGCTTTAGGGGTACTCGCGCTGCCTGCCTGCATCAAAAGCGGCAACTGCACGCTCGACGACATCGTGACGACGGGCGCGAACTTCGCCAACCTGCTCACACAGCTCTCCGCCGCGTTGTTTTTTGCCACGTTTGTCTACGGTGGTGCCATGTACCTGCTGTCATTCGGTGACAAATCTCGGGTCGAAAAGGGCAAGAAAGCCATCGTCGGCGCGGCGATCGGCATGGCGATCGTATTGGGTGCCTGGACGATGGTTACGTATGTGGCAAATTCACTTTTGGGGAGGAAGATGTGATATGAATTTTTTGATTCCAAGCTGGAAGCAACGATCCGTCAGAATAGCATTTGCGCTGTCCGCGTGTTTCTCGTTGCTGGTCCTTGTCTTCCCCTTGGCGCATGCGTCCGCAGACACGCCGGACCCATCAAAATGCAGTACAGGTGAAACGTGTGAAGCGAATTCGTGCCAATCATCAGAAACGTTTGTCAGTTTTTGTTCCCCGGATTTGGGTTCTTATGTGTGTTGCAAGCCGACCGGGAGTTTGAGCCAAGGCCAAGGAGGGTGCCCAAAAGCGGGCGACATCTGCCAACCGACCAGCCAAAGTTCGACGTGCGCCTCGCCGAATACGGCCTCAGGCGACACCTGTTTAGCTGGAAGCGGCATTTGCTGTACGCCCCCGCCGACAACTTGTGGATCGGGCCAAACGTGTAAAGCCTCATGCGCAACCGGCGAAAGCAATGTCGGTACATGCACGACGATCCCGAATGGCTTGTGTTGCCAAGCAGCGTCTGCGTCGGCCGGGAGCGCCGGTTCGTCGATGGTCTTGCAAAACCCCCTGGGCAATGGCACGACGCTCCTGACTTTGATCAACCGGCTTGTCGTGACCTTTCTTGGATTAGTAGGCGCGCTGGCATTGCTCGTGTTCGTGTACGCCGGCGTGATGTATATGACGGCTGGTGGCGATGAGGCGCGCGTCACCAAAGCGAAGGATGCCATGAAGTATGCGTTTATCGGCCTCGTACTTATCATGGGCGCGTATACGCTCACGAGTTTTTATTTCCAAGTGCTGACGCAAAATCCCACCGCGCCAGCGGCCGCGACCACCCCCAAACCCTGAATATGAAATCCCTTACGCGTTTGCTTTCAGGTTTGGTGCTGGCCGTATTCGCCCTTGGTATGTGTGTCGTGCCGGTTTTGGCACAGACGAACACCAATACGAATACCAACACGAATACGGCACCGGCGCCGACGGATGCGAATGGCGTGCCGTTGACGTTCTCGCCATATTCCTACCAGAACCCGTTAGGGACGGTGACGATCCCGCAGCTTGTGGCACGCGTCATCGGCCAAGTCTTGCCGCTCGTGGGCGCCTTGTTTTTCGTGATGTTCATCTACGGCGGTTACCAATGGATGTCGGCGGGTGGCGATGAGGGAAAAATCAAGAAAGCACGGACGACGCTGCTCAACGCCATCATCGGGATCACGATCGTCGTGGCGGCGTATTCCATCGTGAGTTACATCATCACGACGCTCGGCACGGCAATCGGGACGTGAGCTTGACCGTTTCTCGACGCGACTCCCGGACTTTGCTATCCTGTGCCCATCACGCCCCGCGTGAATCTACAACTGTGAAAGGAGGTGACCCATGAAATGACGCAAAAAATGAAACGGATCGCCGCGTTTGCCGCTTCCTTCGGCATCGCCGCGACCCTGGTAATTCCTGCTGTCGCTTTGGCACAGGCGGATACGTTGAATACCAATGACCTTGGTGTGAACGCAATCCAAAGCTCGATCAAACTCGGCTCCGGCGACATCCGCCAGACGGCCGCGCAAATCATCAACGTTGCGCTCGGGTTCCTTGGCATCATTGCCGTCGTCATCGTCCTGCTCGGTGGGTTCAAGTACATGATCGCCGGAGGCAACGAAGAAAAGACATCTGAAGCCCGCAAGTTGATCGTGTCCGGTATTATCGGTTTGGCCATCATCTTGTCCGCGTGGGCAATTACGAGCTTCGTAATCTCGCGCTTGGTAACTGCCACACAGAGCAGCTAGTCCCTCGTCCACGTATGACTCCACTCCGCAGACATTCCATCACGTTTCTCGCCACCATTGCCGTATTGGCGTTGGCGCTTCCGGCATTTGCCCAAAGCACCCCCGCCCCTGCGACGGGAGGCACGAGCGTGACGGGCCAGATCAATGCCGGGTTGTCGACCGCGGCCGCCGGATACGGGAACCCAATCCCGTTACCGCAGCTGATCGGTTCGCTCATCGGCGTCGCGCTCACCCTGCTTGGGGTGCTGCTCCTGTGCTACCTGCTGTATGGCGGGTTCACCTGGATGACGGCGGGTGGCGATGAAAGCAAGGTCAAGAAAGCGCGCGCCCTCATCACGAACGCCATTATCGGCCTCGTGATCGTGGTCGCCGCCTACTCGATCGCGAGCTTCATCCTCACGAGCCTGACGACGGTCACGACCGGCGTTGGAGGCGGTACGCCAGTCACGCAGTGATTCCGGCAGTCTCATCGTGGCAGTAACTTACTCATCCCATCACCTTATGAAGCAACTGAAAAAGTGGATTGGAACATTCGGTGTTATCGCGACCCTCGCGGTGCCATTGGCCGTCGCGCCGATGCAGGCACTGGCGCAGGGGACGTCCCCGAACCCGTTTACCCAAGCGGTCAACCTTGCAAATGGCACGGCCAACGCAGCGGGCATCACGGGCCAGCAGGACTTGCCGACCATCATCGGCCGCATCATCAACATCGCGCTCGGGTTTTTGGGCATCGTGTTCCTGGTGCTCCTCTTGTACGCGGGCTTCGAATGGATGACGGCGCAAGGCGATGAAGCCAAGGTCAAGAAGGCGCGCAGCATGATCACCCAAGCCATCATCGGCTTGATCATCATCGTGGCGGCCTTTGCCATCTCAAACTTCGTCCTGTCCTCGCTCGTCAACGTCACCTCGCAATAGTCGTCGTTCGTCGCGCAACGAATGTAGAACGCCTCGGCATACGCCGGGGCGTTCTGTTTATGGAAATTGTGCTAACCTACCGTCGACATGCGCCGTTTCCTGCGTTTTGCCCTGGGGTTCCTCGCTGCTGCGGCCTGGTTTTCCCTGCTGATCTCCTGGACAGGTTTTACGGATCCTGACGTTTTTTACCACGCCAAAATGGGCTTGCTCATTTGGCAACATGGTCCGGTCATGGCGTTCCCGCAGCTCGACCTGACGTATCTCGGGATGCATTTTGCGGACCTGCACTTTTTGTTCCATGTGCTGTTGGCGCCGTTCGTCGCGATGTTTGGATTGTTTAACGGTGCACGGATCGTCGCAGTGCTGCTGTGTGCGATTTTTCTGTTGGTGTTTTATGCCTGCCTGCGTTGGCTCAAGATCCCGTATGCGTTTTGGTGGGCTGTGTTGCTTGCCTTCACCCAACCGTTTTTGGTCCGGATGCTGCTTGGCAAGGCCACGCCGCTCGCCGTCCTGCTATTCATCCTCGGACTGACGGCACTCTGGAAACGCCGGCCATGGCTGGTGGCGCTCGTCACCATGGCGTATGCGCTTTCGCATGGCGGATGGACGTATCTTGCGGGTTCATGCGTGCTGCTCACGTGCGGCGAGATCGTTTACCGCCACGTCGTGTTGGATTTTTCGTGGCGAGCGGCGCTCGAACGGTCACCATGGCGTGAAACGGTTGCCTCGTTCGCCGGGGCGTTCGTCGGATTGTTGGTCCATCCGAATTTCCCCAACGTGTTTTTGTTGAGCTGGGTCGAGAATGTCGTGATTGGTTTGGGGACGCCGTTCCAGCATGTCGTGTTGGGGAATGAATGGCTGCCGACTGATCCAGGCGCGCTCATTTCGTCGTTCGCGGCATGGGCCGTGTTCATCATCGTCGGGCTTGGTGGCTTGTTGCTCGCTCCGCGGAAGCCGCTGGACCATGGGCGTGCAAGGTTTCTCACATCCATCAGCTTGATTTTGGCCGTGCTCATGGCGTTAACACTCAAGAGCCGGCGCAACGTCGAATATCTCGCACCAGTTGTGGCCGTGTGGTGTGCGGCGCTCTGGTCGTTGATCGATTTGTCGGCGTTTTGGCACGAAGTCAAAGAAAATACGCGAGGCATTCCACAAGGGATCCGACGTTTTCTTTTGGTCACGTGTGCGTTGCTGGTGTGTTTTTTGGTCGTCCGCGGGCCGTGGGAGGCCTATTCGGCGCTCCATCCCTCGACCTTGCCTGACAATTCGTACCAAGCAGCCATGCACCCGATTTCGGTTTTGGCTTCGCCCGGCGACCGTGTGTTCCATTCGAGTTGGGATGAGTTCCCGGTGTTGTTCGCGATTGACGACCGCCTGCGCTACATCTCGGGCTATGACCCGACCATGCTGTATATCGCTTCTTCCACCTTGTCTGACCAAGTGCGCGATGTAACCTCGGGCGCAACCACCACAACGCAAGCGGCCGCCTGGAGCTTGATCCATGACGAGCTGCATTCGCGCTTCGTGTTCATCACCAAACCGAGCCACCTGATGTTCTATAATTTGGTCGACAGCGATGACCGGTACCATGTTTTGTATGATTCATCCGATACCGCGTCGTTTGAGATCATGGACCCGTAACCAACGGTCGTATGCAAAAACTTCCGGAATTATCCGTCTTCTTCCCATTTTGGAACGAGCAAGACAACATCAAAAAAACGGTCAGCGACGCGTTGCGGATATTGCCGGAGGTTGCGGAGCGATGGGAAGCCGTCCTGGTTGATGATGGGTCTACGGACAAGACACTTGAAATCGCAGAACGGTTGGCGCAACAGGATCAGCGAATCCGTGTCGTCAGCCATCGTCCAAACAGGGGATATGGCGCTGCGCTCAAAGAAGGGTTGACGCATGCGGAATACTCTTACGTTGCGTTTACCGATGGCGATGGCCAGTTCGACTTGTCCGAAATATCGAAATTGATTGAAGTGATTCCCGCTGCAGATATCGTCATCGGCTACCGAAAGAAACGGCGTGACACACTTTCGCGGCATGTCTTGATGAACCTGCTTAAGGTTTGGGATTGGGTGTTCTTCGGTTTTTGGTTCCGTGACATTGATTGCGGATTCAAGCTATTCACGCGGCACGCATTGCAGGAGATCGGGCCGTTGAGGTCAGAAGGTGCCATGATTACGACCGAAATCCTGGCCAAGGCCGTATATAAAAAATTGAAGATCCGCGAAGTGGAAGTGACCCATTATCCGAGGAAATTTGGAGCCCAATCGGGAGCAAACGTGTCGGTCATCCTGCGTGCGGTGTTTGAAAGTTTGATTTTGTGGTGGGATATCCGGAATAAGCAGTTTTGACTTTTTATTGGCTAGAATTAGCCAAAATAAGAAAAAATGTTTTAAGCTCAACCCAGCCAAAATTTTGTTCAGTTCATACTTGACAAATAGCCATTTTTATGCTATTTTATTCTGTTCTCAGCTGGAATAGGTCCAGCCTTGGGAAAGCTCTCTGACAACTGAACTCCCGATTATTCGGGAAGGAAGGCTCCATTGTGAGCAACGACGAAGACGACGACAACAAGGGTAACGACCGCAAGCGCGACAAGAACCGCGGGGATAAAAACCGCGGAGGCGAAAATAAGGGCAACACCCGGAAGCAGATCGACCTCTCGGAGAACAAGGGGTTCCTCGAGAGGATGCTGGTGAACGAGGTGGAGACCATGGGCGGCCATATCGGCGAAGCCCTCGGTCGCCAACTGCCGTTCTTGGCCCAAGGTGGAGACTGGCTCCGCAGCCAGGTCGGCCCGCAGATCGCCGGCCTCATCACGAGGCTGGCGACTGACAGCGCTGCGGCCGTCGCGCAGGTTCCGGGTCCGCTGAAGAAGTGGATCAAGGACCATGGCGGTGACCGGTTGGTCAACGCCAACCTCGACCGTGGCTTGGACGCGATTGTCCGTGCCGTCGGCGAGTCGATCACGCGCAAGCAGGTCGGCAAGGACGAGGACGGCAACGCCACGTTCGCGAACATGCTCGACGTCGAAGACGCCAACCGTCGCCTGGCCAAGGTCCGTGAGGATTTTGCCAAGGCCGCGGCCAACCTCAAGTCGCACACCTTCGAGGAAGCGATCCTGCGCCTTGAAGACGCTGGGCGTACCGACATCGATACGATCTTGAAAGAGTTCACGGTCGACGACATGAAGCGGTTCGACATGTACCGCATGAAGCTCGCCGACCCCGAGGCCCTCAAGCTGTTCATCCTGCGGGCGAGCGCCCAGACGGACGCGGCGTCGCGCTCCAACGAGCGCATCAAGTACCTCGAGCGAACGTACGGCATCGTTAGGCCGCCCGCTTCGGCGGGTGGTGCCATTGCCGCCATCGGCGGCGCCATCAAGCGCGCCGACGCGGCCATCAAGGCGGCCGTCGGGCCGCCGGCAACGGGTCCTGACCCGGTCGTGCAAGCCATGAACAACGGAACCGCACGCCTGAATAGGCGCCGCGGCCAATAGCCCTAAGCGGGCAAAGGAGACTCCTGATGATGATCTTTGGTTTGTTGTTCGCAGTGGTTGTTTCGGCGGCGGGGATTATGTATCTCCACCACCTCGGCATGGGCCCCCGTTTCAACGCGGGGGTCAACAGGATCCGGTCCTGGGCCGGGATGACGTGGGGCTTCGTGCTCCGCCTCTACTACGACCAGATCGTACGCGCGGCGCGTGCCGCGAGGATGATCCCCATCGCCATCGCGGCGGCGCTCGCGCTTTCCGCGACGGTTGTCGGGATCGCAACGGACCTTCCGCCGATCGCGATGGGAACGGTCGCAGGAGCTTCGCTCCTCGCGATGCTGGTCCTGTACCTCGTCGGTCGGAATACGGAAGCCCATCGTGAGGGGACGGTCACCGTCCCCGCTGGGGATGACCACGTCAACGTCAACTTCGCTGCCATGGACGCGCCGCCCCTCATCCGGGTGTTCCCGTTCAACGCCGCAGATGATTTTGGCACCGCCAACGTCACCAATACGGGTTTCACCATCGAGGTGGATGCCCAGCCGGTGGCGCGCGTCTTCAACTGGACGGTCCGCTCGAGGCCCGAGGGCAGCGTGCTGCTCTCGCTCGGCTTCACCCTGTTCTGGGCACCGGTCGTGTTGTGGGCCATCACCCTCGGCGTCGGCATCCAGTACGACAGCGCTGCGCTCAAGGTGCTGTGCCTCATGCCCTTGAGCTTCTCGGTCGCCCTGCTGTTCGCCCTCTGGCGCATCGGCGTCTGGGTGGCGGAGAAGACGGTCGACGGCATCGAGTTCGGGCCCAACCTGGCCATCGCCATCGTGCGGGCCATTGTGACCTTGAACCCGGCGCCGGTCGCCGAGCTCCTGTCACACCACGTGTCGAGCGCCAAGCAGGCGTGGAACTTGTTCAACCAGGAAGCGTTCAAGCGCGACTTCCTGCTCTGGTGGCTGCGCACGCTCGCCATCTTGATGGCGGTGCACAGCACCGCGATCCTGACGCATAGCTGGGCAGGCTTCGGTGCCTTCCGGCTGGTCGAGTTCATCGGCTTCGGCATCGTCGCGTCCTACGAGTACCTCATCGCGTCCTTCCGCTCGCAAGCGAAGAACGGTCAGAAGGGGCGCAAGAAGAACGCCAGGATGCTCGAGAAGGTGCTCGCAGGGATGCGTATCACCGGGCTGTCGGGCTACGTGCTCGTTACGCTCATCCTGACGGTGGTCGCGGTCGTCTCGATGCTTAGCCCCGAGTTCGCGAAGGAGGTGGATACCTTCTATGCGAGCCTCGGAGGCGTGGTCATCGGGACGCTCCGCTTTGCCAGCGGGATGCTCAAGCAGGGAGCTGCTGCGGCTTCTATCTGCCTGGTGTTCGTTGGCCTGGTCTTCCTCATCCGGAAGTTTTGGCCGGAGGGTTGGACGCGTGGCGTTGCAACCTGCATCGCCGGTCTCGTCGCGTTGGTGAGCTTTGGGTGGTTCATCTACCTGGGCGTCGGCCAAAGCGCGGCCGAGACGGTCGACCGCACGGCGAGCGGGACGTTGTTCCACGTCATGCCGCTCAACTTGCGTGTCATGGCAACGGACAGGAACGCTAAGCGCGGGGCGTACCTGACGTGGTCGGACGTGCCCGACGCGGTGTCGTACCGCATCGAGCGGCGCGAGCTCCATGAGCCGGCCTACAGCCCGCTCAAGAAGTCCGCGGCGTCCGAGCCGTACGTCTTCGCGAAGGGCGCGACCTCGTTCGAGGATACGCCGCTCGACGAGGGCAATACCTACTTCTACCGCATCGTGTCCACGAACGCGGAAAAGAAGGAGCGCACGAGCGGCGAAGTCGCGGTGCCGATCACTAAGGCGCCACCCGCCCCGAGCGCGACTCCTGCAGCGTCGCACAAGCCGGTTGCCACGCGTAGCAAGCATGCAGCGTCACGCAGCAAGGACCTGCAGGACATCTGCGCCAATGGTGCCTGCGACTAGTGTTCGTTCTTTCTCTTATCTTGCACCCCTTCGCTTTCGAGCGAGGGGGTGCTTTTCATTTGAGTGACCCATTGACAAGGAGCTAGATTTTGGGTATAAAGCGATGATCCCTAAACACGAAAGGAGCGGATCATGCGAGTCTTGTTCATTCCGTTGTTGGTCCTCGCGAGCGGCTGCGTCAGCACCTACCACGATTCGACCCCCACCCACAGCTCGTCGCGCACCGACATTGACCTCATCTTCGCCTCGGCGACCACGACCTCGACCGAGTCCAAGATCCCGCGGGACGAGCTCACGCCGCCGCGTCCGCAGAGCTTGCCGCGCTACCTGCCCGGCTACTACGACGACTGTGCCTGGGGTTATGGGTATGGCTACGGCTATTCCCAGCCCTATGCCGTTCCGCCATCGTACCTTGTCCGTGCTCCGTAGATGGGCTCAATACAGCCAAAACTCCTGCCGTCCGATAGATTTCACAATCTGTTGGGCGGCTTTCTTTTTGGGCTAATTTTAGCCTTATTCTGTGCCTTTCGAGGCTTGACAAATAGGGCATTTTATGGTATATTAATCTGTTCTCAAATGGATTCTGTCCATGCGAGATCAAGCTCAACGTCCGTTGTCCTCTGGACAATTCAACCTCAACATCTGCTTCGGCAGAGAGATTGGCTGGTTCCTATGAACAAGTTCTTGCTCGTCGTGTTTGCTCTCCCGTTCATCGCCGGTTGCGAGATCCAGACGGGGCCACGCGCTCCGTTCTCACGGACCGTCCGCACGCCGGACATCGACATCACGCCCGGCGAGGTCAACTCCGACGGGAAATACGAGGCCTGCATGCGTCGCGAGTATGCGATGCTGCCTCCTTCGCCCCCGCCTGGCCCTGACGCCGTGCGTTACGCCGAGCTCGTGGAACAGAAGGAGCAGAAGTGCCACGACCGCGCGGTCAACGCCGTTCCCGGCGTCGGTCGCTACGGCGCCCGCGGTGGGTACGCTGGTGGCTTCGTCGGTCGCCAGGGTGGCTACGGCCCGTATCCCGGCGAGTTCGCTGGAGTGCAGACCGTGCAAGTCACGGGTGCAGGCCAAGTCGGCCTCGAGCACCTCGGCATGACGGCCGTCCCGGTCGTCGTGACCTCGGCGAACGTCCAGTCTCCCAGCGGCCAACCCACGAGCGACTTCAACAAGAAGACCGCCCGCGAGCTTGCCCGCGACCACGAACGGCTCTGTGCGCTTGAAGCGGCGCAGGGCAAGCCTTGCGACGACGCGAACGCGAAAAAGTGAAACCCCGAAAGGAAATGATCATGAAGAATCTCATTTTCGCGTTCGTCATCTCGTGCCTCTCCCTCGGGTGCGCTGCGTCCACCACGAACAGCGCGCCTGCGGCTCCCTCGGCCGATCCGTGCATCAACCAGCCGAACGCGGAGGCCTACACGACCTGCGCCAAGGCGCACGAAGCTCCCGCGGTGGTGCAAGCGCCTCCGCCCGCACCCGCGCAAGAGCAGGTCGCGGCCCAGGTCAAAGCACCGAACTTAGACCTCTCCCTCGTGGACCCCGCCGCGCCTCCGCCGGCCAAGCCTGCGCCGCAGCAGGTGACGATCCAACAAGCGCCGCGTGCAGAAATGCCCGCGCCGCAAGTGCTGGCGCAGGTCGCCCAGGTGGCGCCGCCTCCGCCGCCTGCGATCTTCCCCATGGGACAGGTCGTGGCGGCTCCGGTTCCGGTGCTGCCCAACTGTGGCATTCCGGACTCCGTGGCGCTCGTCGTCAACAACAACACGGACTGGCTTATCGAAGTCCGTGGCAAGGTCGCGCCCCTGCGCTGCGAGATCGGTGACACGATCATCCCGGCGAAAGTGCGCCGCCACAACGGAGGCGAGGAGACCATCATGGTCATCGGCCCGCACACGGTGAATGTGCGACTGATGTTCCTCGTCCCCGGCGAAGTCCGCGTCGACTACGAGGCGTACCAAGCCTACGGCGCGTACCTTCCCGCAATCGCCGTGGGCCACTCCGCGACCAGGTTCGACGCCCAGAACACTCTGGGTGGCGCCCGCTGGCAGGACCTGCGCCAGGTCGGCACCTTCAAGCTCTACGCTCACCCGTAGGGCTCTCATCCGTCAGGTTCTCTGATGGAAACACACCCGGTTGCAATCGCAACCGGGTGTTTTCTTTTCCATAAAACGAAAACCTCCCGACGGGTGTCGGGAGGTTTCCTCCTCACGTGATGCTGCGTCGCCGCCAAGCATGGGAACGGTGACACGTGCATCGATCGGTCGCGAGTCCACCAGAGGCGGATCAGGCGTCGTCCATGGAGGATCGAGCGCGCTCGCCGGACCGCATACGCTTCCTGTGTGCGCGTGCCGTCCGGCAAACAAAAACCCGACGTGTGCCGGGATGATCAGTCGGTCACACAACGTCCCCCGTGAGCGACAAGGAATGATCGCGTGAGGTGTGCGTTGTGCGTGCAAATCATGCGTAGTTCTTCTCATGCCGCCGCATTTGCGTCAAGCAACAATGGTGGATAACTTTGGGCGTCGGTACGACGTAGCGCAATTTTTTCGTTCGATAAACTCGATTTCTTATTTTTTTGTTCGGTGCTCAGACAGTATCTCACGCAAAAAATTGCGCTACGTCGTACCTCCTGGGGGAGAGGCGGGAGGAGTGGAAGATTCGTCTTCGTCCCAATCAAATTTTGGTACGGGCCAAAAGCCCGAGGTGTTGAGCGTCTTGTCGGCGGTGTCCTCGGCATCATCTACGCCTAAGCCGTCTTCCAAGATCAAATGGTTGATCATGAGCGCACGGCATTCGTTTTTCGGGCGCAAGGCGCCGGCTTCGTCATGGCAAAGCGCGATCAGCGTGTCCTTGGTGTCCATAGATGGAAGGACGATAGACGTGAATGGGGCAATGCGCAAGCCGGTCACGCATCGAGGAAATCCTGCACCAGGCCCGCCAGGACCATCCCGCCCCGCGTATTCAAATGCACGCCGTCAATGTGGAATTTCCAGCCGTTCAGCCGTGCGATCTCGTCAAAACTCTTGCGCAGGATGAATTCACGCAACACGTAATCGCGGTAAAACGAGAGGAAGCTGAAACGCGTAAAGGCGGGGCCGGGCGAAACCTTGATCTGCTCCTGCAGCCGCTCGTAGAGGGGGATGTAGCTCACATGTTCTTCGCGCGCGGTCTCTTGGATGATTTGGCTGTATTGCTTGATGCGGAAGTTCAATTCTTGCTGCACGGGATCCGTCGGGTGCGGGTCTTCACCGATCGGGGGCAGCGACACGAGCGCGATGTCGGCGGATGTGCCGTGTTTCAAGCCGTGCACGATCGCCTCGAGGTTTTGCTTGAACCATTCTGGCGACGGTTCGTGCGGCAAGCGCTTCCATCCGCCAAAAAATTTCCGTACGTTCTTGAAGACATGCGCCAAGACGTCGTTCCCGCCGATGATGACGATGACCTTGTCTGGATGGCTTGCGATGACGCGCGGCAACCGTTGGAGTGCGTTGTAGGCAAGGTCACCGCCAACGCCGAGGTTCACGAAACGAAACTGTCTGTTCCGCGGACGATGCGCAAGCTCGTCGATCCATTTGAACGTCCCGCGCGAAGCGGTCGTGCTTGAGCCGAGGCAGGCGACGGTGATGGGCTTGGTTCGGAGCGATCTGGCCTGGGGGTTTTCCATGCTGGGAGCATAGCACTCCTGGGTTTTGTCCTGCAGTTTTGTATTGCAAATAAATTGCGATTAACGTATATTCTGCCCATGGCCAAAAAAGACACGCATCCTGAAATCGACCTGGCAGGCATCCTGCGTGCGAACGGGTACCGGGCAACGTCCGGCCGGCTCGCGATCCTGGGTGTTTTGGTGAAGGAAAAGAAGCCGTTGAGCAGCCATGAGATTTTCGAGCGCTGCAAAACCGGCTCGTTGGATGCGGTGACCGTCTATCGTGCGCTCGAGGCGTTCGTTGCGTCGCGGATCGTGAAGCGCATCGACTTGCAACACGGCCACGTGGATTACGAGTTTGCCTTCGGCGACCACCATCACCATTTGGTGTGCAAGAAGTGCGGGTCGGTGGAGGATTTTACGGTTACGGGATGTACCGAACTCGCACAACGCGCTTGCAAATCGTCGACGACGTTCAAGACCGTCGAGGACCACTCGATGGAATTATTCGGGGTTTGCGTGAGTTGCTCGTAATCAAATGCTTATGCTGACCAAAAAAACAGGTTGGATGATCGTCGGATGCGTGGCGTTGTTGATTATCATAGCCGCAGCCGTGATCGCTTGGGCTCCGGGCACGACGAAAACGGAAACGCCGACGGGCACTGCGACGCCGCAACCGGTCCTGCATGTAGTCGCAGCCGAGAATTTTTGGGGGAGCATCGTGTCGCAGATCGGCGGGACGCGGGTGCAGGTCGTGAGCATCGTCTCGGACCCGAATGCCGACCCGCATGAATACGAGAGCAATACGGATGACGCACGTGCCATCGCCGACGCGGATTACGTGGTCGAGAACGGCGCCGGATACGACAGCTGGACCGACAAGCTGCTCGGTGCGGGGACGAAGCCCAGCCGGAAGGTCCTGAACGTCGCGGACCTGCTCGGGAAAAAAGAAGGGGACAACCCGCATTTTTGGTACAACCCGGCGTATGTCAACCAAGTCGCGGCGCAGATGGAAGCTGACTTGGCGACATTGGATCCGGCCGATGCGGGTTATTTTGCGCAGCAATACCAAACGCTCCAAGCGTCGCTTGCCGTCTACCAAAACCGGATCGCATCCATCAAGCAGCAATTCCCAAATACGCAGGTCGCGGCGACCGAAGATATTTTCGCGTATCTTTCGGACGCGGCAGGTCTCGACCTCGTATCGCCTCCGGCCTTTACGCAAGCGGTGGCCGAAGGCAATGACCCGCCAGCGGCGAGCGTCGTGCAGTTCGAGGAACAGTTGAAGAGCGGGCAGGTGCGCGTCCTCGTGTATAATCAGCAGACCGTGACGCCGCTCACCGAGAACATCAAAAAACTGGCTGCGGACCAGGGCATCCCGGTCATCGGCATCACGGAAACCATCCAGCCGCCCGACCTGTCGTTCCAAGACTGGATGGACGCCCAACTCTTCGAGCTGCAGAATGCGTTGAACTCGAAGGCACTGGGAAATTGAAGGACTCAATGGACATCGTCACCGCCAAAGGCTTAGCCGCCGGATACGCCGGCCACTCCGTGTGGGAACATGCGGATTTTTCGGTCGGCCGCGGGGAATTCATCGGCGTGCTGGGGCCGAACGGCGCGGGCAAGACCACCTTGTTCCGCCTGTTGCTCGGGCTTGCACGGCCATTGGCAGGCGAACTGCAGCTGTTCGGCCAAGACGTGCGCCGCGGCAACCCACGCGTCGGCTACGTGCCGCAGCGCCACCAGGTCGAAAGCGACATCAACATCGAAGCCCTGGAGCTGGTCCGGTTGGGTTTGGCCGGGACGCGGCTCGGATTCAGCCTGAACGGTGCGAGTGAGCGGAAAGAAGCCTTGCGCATGCTCAAACTTGTCGGCGCCACGGAACTCGCGCACCGGACGCTCGGGCAGTTGTCGGGCGGGGAGTTGCAGCGCGTCTTTTTGGCCGAAGCGTTGGCCGGCAAGCCGGATCTGTTATTGCTTGATGAGCCGCTTGCCAATTTGGACGTGCGACGCGAGCAGGACTTGGTGCGCGTCGTGAGCAAGATCGCGCGCGAGCGCCAGGTCACGGTCCTGCTCATCGCACACAACATCAATCCGCTCCTCGAAGTGCTTGATCGCGTGCTGTACGTGGCGAATGGCCGGGTGGCGATGGGACGGCCGGAAGAGGTCCTGACGTCCGCGTCCTTGACCAAGCTCTATGGCACGCAGGTCGAGGTGCTGCACGATTCCCACGGTCGGTTGGCTGTGCTCGGCGTTGAAGACGCCCACCATCATGAATAGCCTCGCATTCAGCCTCAACCTCTTGCAGGACCTCCACGCCATGTGGCAGTACGATTTCATGCGCCACGCGTTTGAAGCCGGAACGGTCGTGGCGATTGTCGCGGGAGTCGTCGGGTACTTCGTGGTGCTGCGCCGTTCGTCGTTTGCGGCACACGCGTTGTCGCACATTGGGTTTGCGGGTGCAGCGGGAGCTGTCTTGCTGGGCGTGAACCCATTGGCCGGGTTGCTCGCCTTTACGGGCGGCGGCGGCATCGGCATGGCGATCCTCGGCCGCAAAGCCGAAAACCGCGACGTGCAGATCGGGACCGTCCTCGCCTTCATGCTCGGGCTCGGCGTGCTGTTCATCAGCCTCTATAGCGGCTACGCCACCGAAGCCTATTCGCTGTTGTTCGGCGAGATCCTCGGCATCAGTTCTTCCGACGTCGTGACGACCGCCGTTGCCGCGCTCGTGATCCTGATCGCGATGGCCGTGATGTACCGTCCCTTGCTTTTCACCTCGCTCGACCAAGATGTCGCCGAAGCCAAGGGCATTTCGGTAGTCGCGTTCGGCGTCGCGTTCATGCTCGTGCTGGCCGTCACGACCTCCATCGCCGTCCAGGTGACGGGCGTGCTGCTCATTTTTGCGCTCCTCATCACGCCGGCCGCCATTGCGGGACGCCTGACGCGACGGCCGGCGCAGGGCATCGCGCTCACCGTGATAGTCGCGCTTGCCGTCACGTGGTTCGGCTTGTTCGCGTCGTTTTACCTTCCGTATCCCGTGAGTTTTTTCATCACGAGCAGCGTGTTTGGGTTATACATCCTGGCGAGAGCCGTGCCGTGGGCGTACGGGAAGCTGAAGACAGTCTAGGAACTAAACAAAAACGACCCGTGGGGTCGTTTTTGTTTGGCGGAGAGGGTGAGATTCGAACTCACGGTAACCTTGCGGCTACGCCGGATTTCGAGTCCGGTGCTTTCGACCACTCAGCCACCTCTCCTTGCTCGGCGATGCGGAGCTTCGTTCCAGTCGGGCGCGGCGCCCTCCTTTCACTTCGTCCGCCGCCTGCGCTTGCTCGTCCGCAGGGCGGACTCGCAGTCGGATAATTCGAGAACGAACAGTTGTCGAACGTGGCAAAGATAGCGGATTACTTCTTTTCGGTCAATCTTATGGATGGGACAATCGTGAAGGCCGCCAAGACCCAAAACAGCAACGCCAAATCATTCTTGAAATACGGCACGTCGACCAAGCCGTGGACCAGGATCGCGAGGAGCGGCAAGAACAGCCAACGTCGGCCTTTTGATTCTTTCCACCAGACGACGCACAGCCACGCGAATGCGACGATGCCAAGCAAGCCTGTTTCGCTCCACAGGTTCAGCAAAATATCATGCGGATATTGGAAAATCTCGATGTAGGTTGCCTTGTGGTAGGCCTTGATGACGTCGGGATACGCGCCGAAGCCCGCGCCGAAAATGGGGCGGCCGATGCCGAATTTTGTCGACGTGTCTTTCAGCATGTTCCAAGTCTCGCTCCAGATGATCGTGCGTACGTGGCCGGACCATTCGTGGAAGGAGAGCGTCGAAATGATTTTTGTGCGCGTCGTGGGAACCGCGAAGACGGCGAGCGCAATAATCGCCGCCACCCCGACGGCCCACCAACGAGTTTTTTTGAGAATGATGAGCGTGATGAAAACGCCACTCATGAGTCCGATGAACCCACCGACGCTTTTCGCTGACACGATATCCAAGAGCCCGATCGTAAATCCGATCCACGCGAGTTTTGGCGTGATCCAGTCTTTTTGCTTGAAGACGGCGAGGCCAAAGAACAGTGCGGCGAGCGGTGCGGCGAAGAGCGACAGCGCATTCGGATAGGGGAACGGCCCGGTTGCGCGGCGCGTCAGGAAATCCGTGTTCCAGGGATGCGGGATGAAATGGCCGGTCGCGTATTGGACGATGGCCCAGAGCGTCACGACACCTAAGCTCGCGAGCAAGGCATGTACAACGGCCTTGCGGTCTTTCGTGTCATGTAATGTCCCGGCGAGTAGGATGAAAAATAAGATCGGTTCGAGGATGTAGGCGCGCCACAGCCCGAGCGCGGCGACGTGGTTGGGTGCAACGAAGACCGCAATGAGGCTTGCGAGGATCCAAAGTCCCGTCGGGATCCACCAGCTTCGCAAGGTTTCGATGCCGGTTTTCCAGGGTTTCCAGCCTTGTTTGACGGTCACGCCCATGACCGTCATGGCAACCAACAGCTCTAGCAACGTCGTCGGGAACGGGCCGAGGTGCGTGCGCAACAGATAGAGCGGCGTAAGGGCGGGGAGCCACAAAACGGCCATACGCGGCAGGCGCCACGCCGTGAATCCCCACAGGATTGCCAGGACGAAAAGGAAAAACATGGTCAGATGACGTCTACCGTTGAGGCACCTTTGCGGAAGGTCAGGAGTTCGCGCAGCGTCTCCTTATCAACGGCGCCCGTGAGCAGGATGAGCGCGATATAGATGCCGCCGCCGGCCAATATCGGGATGGGGAGCCACAGGTTCTCTAGCGGCACGATTGCAAAACCCATCACGATGGCGGCTGCGATGCATTTGAGGATCGGCGACCACAGTATGCTCGTGTTTGAAGTCCGTAGAGTGATCCAGGTGGCGCCAATGGCGACCAATGTTTCGGAAAATACTGTGAGCCAGGCCGCGGCCCACATGCCATAGGACGGGATGAATAAGAGATATCCGGCCAGAGTCACGACCGCTGTGCCGATATAGACCCAGATCATCTTGCGCTGCGCGTCCACTGCCACGATGGCGTGTGACGAGAGGGTCCCGATGAAGATGATGGCGACGGCAAGCATCAAAATCTTGAGCACGTCCCCGGATTGCGCGAAATCCGCACCGGCGACAGCTGTCATGATGTGTTTCCCTAAGATCACGACGCCGGCCACCATCGGCGCCACGAGAAGTATCATCACGACGTAGGAATGTTTGATGAGCGATTGGAACTGCGCAATGTTCTTGGAGGCCCAGGCTTTGGCGATGAGCGGCAAGAGGACGCCGCAATACATGAAAGGGAGCGTGATCAGGATTTCGAGCACGCGATAGGCGGCGCTGTAGATGCCGACTTCCTGGAACGGCCGGGTGAATGACAAGATAACAGTGTCAGCTTTGAAATAGATCAGGTTGAACAGGATCGACAGGCCGATTGGCCAAGCGCGGCGCAGGAGTTCTTTCCAAAATGTCGGATCCCAGTTCCAACGGAACGAGGCGTAGCGGCGCGCCACCCAGGCATTCACGGCAAAGTTTACGAGCCCGGCGGCAGATACGAGTCCAACAATCGGGATGAGGCCCCAGCCAAGATAAATAGCGATGAAAAGGCCGCCAAGCAGCGTCAAACGTCCGGCAACTTCGGCGATGGCGACCACATGCATCTTGAGGTGCCGTTGCTGCACGCCGATCACGATTTGGTTCAAGGAACTGAAGAAAAATGAGCCCCAAATGACAAAAATCGCGATTTTGAGTTCGAGGGGATAACTCGGAAAGGCTAGGGCAATCACGGGAGCGATACTCAGCAGGATCAATGCCGTAATGATGCGAAAGGTGAATGTGGCGCTGACGGCACGGTCTTCATAGGCCTTATCGCCGGCGCGTTCGCCCAGCATTTGGACCAGCATGACGTTCAAACCCAGGTCGAGCAGGATGGCGAATACCTGGAAATAGGCATTTGCGGTGGAATACATGCCAAATCCGATATCGCCAAGATAGCGGGTCATGATCCCGATGATGACCACCCCAATGGCCGTCGAGACGATTTTTCCGAAGATTTGGACACCGGTGTTCCAAGCCAGTGCGCGCGTCGTGCTCATGCCGGTCATTCTGGCATGCTTTTACGGCTAATGAAAGAGCTTTTTTGGACGTTTGAATCAGATTGGTGTTCAAAAATGTTGACAACTTAGCCAAAAAATGCTATTCTATCTTTATGAAGTTCTTTCCTTCTTCGGCCGGAGCTCGCTCCCGCCGTGGACAACCAAAGACACGCGTAAACCGGATCGAGCAGATCTTCGGCAGGGTTCGCCTGTACGCTCGGTCTGTTTTTATTTGGGCGATGGCCATTGGCGTCGCATTTTTCCCGTTTGCATCCCGCGTCATGGCCGCCACGCCGACTTATCAAGCCCAGGTTTCCTCGGCGCAAACCACGCTTGCCGCTGGTTCAAGCCAGCAGATTACGCTCAAATTCAAGAATATCGGTACAGCAACCTGGATCGGTTCGCGTTCCCAGACCGCGTTGTATTTGTATGGGAATTCATCTCTCTTTGGCCATCCGTCTTGGTTGGCTGACGATGAGCCGGCCTTGATTTCGCAATCGAAGGTCGCGCCTGGCGCCATGGCGTCTGCCACCCTTTGGGTCACGGCTCCGCCAACGCCTGGGACGTATACCGAAAAGTTTTTGTTGTCGTATGGCTCAAATGAATGGATCAAAGGTTCCGTCGTGACCGTGACGTTTGCCGTGACGGGTGCAAACGCAAAAACAGCCGTCGCAACTTCTCCGACGACCGCATCCGCCGTTTCGTCCTTGAACCAGGCGAATTGGAACGAAGCCGTTTCAGATTTGGGTGGTTCGGCGTGGCAAGTTGCGCCGGAAGGATATTTGACGATGACGATCGGCGTTAAAAATCGCGGGACGAACACCTGGGCAAACCAAGGCGGTTCGCCGATGGAACTCGTGACGGCTGGCCTCCAAAAAAGCGTATTTAAGGATACGTCATGGAAAAGTGCGACCGATGTTGTCGGCATGAACGAAACGACTGTCCGTCCTGGAGAGGTTGGCCATTTCGATGTCCAATTGCGTGCGCCTGATGCGCCGGGTTTGTATAAAGCCACGTTCCAACTCGCACTTGGCGGGACGCAGGTCTTGCCTGGCGATACGGTGACCTTGCCGATTACGGTCACGGAAACGGCGACGACGATCGCGCAAGGCCTGTCGCCGACGGCCAGCGTGAGCGCGACGACCGGTGCAAGTGACTCATACAAAGCCACGCTCCTCTTGAGTTCAACCAAGAGTGTCGCGGTCTCGGGTGATGGCAAAGTTGATTTGACCTTCGGATTCAAGAACGATGGGACCGTCACCTGGAACGGCTTGTCGTTGCGTGTCGCGGGTGTGCAGGCGGCCTTGTCGAATAGCTCGGCCAGCGTGTATGACCCGTCCTGGTATTCAGGTGTGGAACCGGTCGTGACCCAAAATAGCACACCACCAGGCCAGATTGGGTTCCTCGCGTTTACGCTCAAGGCTCCGGCAACCAAGGGGACCTATAACGCAAGCTTCCAGTTGTATGCCGGTGACCAGCCGATCGATAACGGGCTGATCAACATCCCAATTACAGTGACGGCCGATGGCGTGATCGACAATATCCCGACGCCTCCAGTGACGACGCCGACGACTCCATCAACCCCAACTCCGTCGACGCCGAGCTCACCTCAGACGAGCTATCCGCCGGCTGCCCCAATGGGTCCGACCGTGTATGGCCAGCCGCTGCCGCCTGCGTTTACGACACTTCCGGCGGTTGGTTCGTCGCTCCCGTCCGAACCAATGATCCGCGTGGGCCTGTTCGCCACGAATGACGACAAGATGATGGTGACCTCGCTGTCTGGCGGTTTCAAACTTGAACAAAGTGGCAATACGGTCTGTAGCTTTACAGCGGGGCAAGTCGTCACGGTCTCGTACGACCGCACGCATGGCGTGAGCAACGCATCTGGCCCGGGTTGTACCAGCCAAACAACGAATGTCTTCGTGACGGTTGCGAATGATGGGATCTCGCCGCTTGAGATGACGGATTTCACGGCTTCCGTGTCCTGGTTGCCGGGCGCAAATGACAACAAGTTCCGCGGTTCGCTTGAGCTCCGTTATACGCCAGACACCAAGGAAGTCTGGGTGATCAATGAATTGCCGATTGAGTGGTACTTGAAGGGCATCGGTGAAACTTCCAACTCAAGCCCGATGGAATACCAAAAAGCCTTGCTGACGGCTGCGCGCACGTATGCCATGTACCACGTGC
>JBAQQZ010000073.1:0-3092 GCA_049295615.1 Patescibacteria group bacterium | reverse complement strand
GTATGTGGCCTGGTTACCCAGCCGAGATCGCGACGCTGGATGCGCCGAGCTGGTTCGAAAAGCGGCTGAGCCGCACGGGAGGATTCTGATGTCCGAGACGTCACTCACGACGCAGGAGCAGGCCCGCGCGCAAGAGGTCGACAAGTCGATCGCCTTCGGCGATCGCGGGCTAGAGGTGCGCAATCTGGAGCAGGCGCGCCGCTTCGCGCAGATGGCGATGCAGTCTGGTCTCACGAAGGCGAAGACGATCGCCGAGGTGGTGGCGATCGTCCAGACGGGCAGCGAGTGGGGCTTCTCGCTGATGCACTCGCTGCGCGTGATGCACTCGATCAACGGCGTGATCTGCGCCGCCGTCGAGGCCCAGGTCGCGAAGGTCGAGAGCGACGGCGCGCTCGAGCCGGGCACGAAGATCCGGCACCGCTTCGAAGGGGCTGGCGAGGATCGCGCCTGCATCGCGTGGAGCTTCCCGAAGGGCGGCGAGCAGATCGAGAGCGAGCCGGTCTACCTGCGCGACTTCAAGCACCTGCGCGCCAAGGACAACTGGAAAAACTATCCCGACCGGATGCTCAAGGCGCGCGCGGTCGGCTTCCACATTCGCGACTACTACTCGCGCTGCACGAACAACCTGCCGAGCGCCGAAGAGGCGTTCGACTACGACGAGCAGCGAGGCGCTCAGCCGATGCGCGACGTGACGCCGCCGAAGGGGCCGGACCCGCTGCTCGCGGCTGTTCGGCAAGGGGAGCCGGAACAGCCGGAGTTGATCCCCTGCGCGCACCCACGCGGCTACGCCGAGAACAACGCCGGCGATCGCGTGTGCGTCGAATGCGGGGAGATGGAGTCGTGACGATGGACGAGAAACCGACGGAGTTCGAAGGCTGGGCGCTGCTCGAACTGATGGGGCACCGCAAGCTCGCCGGCTACGTGAAGCCCGCGACGATCGCCGGCTCCGGCGTGATCCGCATCGACGTTCCGAGCGATCCCGTGGCGACGCAGTTCTACTCTCCAGCGGCGCTCTACTGCCTGACGCCGATCACCGAGGACCTCGCGCGGAAGCTCGCGCACCGATATGAGCCGTCGCCGGTGTCGCACTGGGAGCTACCCGCATCGGCGTCGATCGACGACGAAGATCGGCCGTTCTGATGTCGGCGCCCGTCATCCCGCTCCGCCCGCGGCCTCGCCCTCCCCTCGCGATCTCCCCGCCCGATCTCCGCGCGCGTAGAGCGTTGGACGAGAATCACTTCCGGGAGCACTACGGCGCGCCGGAATGCCGGCACACGATCGAGATCGAGCTACCGCGGAGGGTGCGGGCGGAGACCGTGTGGGCGCGGCTGGCGCGGAGGTGGTGGCGATGAGCAAGGCGCCCGCGGAGATCGACATGGCGATGGATTTGGAGAGGGCGAGGGAGGGCGAATGAAGAACCCGCTGCTCGAGGTACGAAGCATGATCGTCACGCATCAATTCGTGTTGGATGCAGTCGCCGCGATCCTGAAAGAGCAGGCCTCCGCCAGCGCGATGAAAACGCCGACTCCGACCATGATCCACCAGATGCGCTCTGGTGATTTTGAGATCGACTTCGAGCCGCGCACGGAGTCGCGATGACCCAGCCCCGCGACCCGCGCGCGTTGATCGACTCGGCCCACCGGGCGATTCGGTTGCACGCCTTCGGATTCCCGTCGAAGCAATTCAATAACGACGAATGGCTGCTGTTTCAGCACCTCGCCGACGCGCTCGAAGCCGCGATCGGCCTCGAAGCCGCGATCGGGCCTGAAGTCGCCACGTTGGCGGTCACGCGATCCGAGTTCACCACCCTAATCGAGCGGATGAATGCGGCAGAGCGGCGCGTAAAGCGGCTGGACCGCGCCGTGATCCAAGAGGCCGCAGCACGCGGCGTTATCACTGGAGCCATCTACCGGCCGCATGAGTGGGGTGGCGCTCTCGGTGAGATCGCGCGCGAGTTGCGCGATGAGTGACGCGACGCCGCCGCGGGAGTGTCCGTTCTGCGGGGACCAAGGAAGCGTTTACGCCTACGCCGGCGCGAACCAGAATCGAATTGTCTGCCAGGTCTGTGGATTCGACGCGCCGTTCTCTCGTTGGAACTCCCGTCCGCTCGAAGACCGGCTGCGCGTGGAGATGGAGGAGGCGAAGCTCGCCCGCGAGATGACGCATAACGCGCTCAGCGCTCGCATCGCCGCCCTCTCCGACGAACTCGCCGACTGGAAGGAACGCGCCCGGGTCGAGGCCGAGCAGGTGGAGCAGCAGGTGGAGAGGATCGCCGAGCTGACCGCGGAGAACGACGCTGCGCGCGAAGAGGCGTGGGATGCGGGCTGGCAAAGTGCGGTAGGACTCATCGATGGTGGGCACCGAGACGCAAAGCAGTGGGGAATTGAACTAACAAAGCGCCGCGCCGCCGACCTCGCGCGGCTGAAGGGAGGTGGGGAGTGACGGTAGTAGTTAACTGGCAGCCTCCGCTGACAGTGGAGCCTCCGCAACCGTGTGGGGTTTGCTCCAACGGCAGCTCGAAGGTCTGGCATATAGGCGGGCCTTGTCCGTATGTCTACAAGCTAGAACCTGTGACACCGCTTCGCTGCCCTCATTGTGGTGGCGCGGTTCCGCGATGACCGACCACGACGCGCTCACAGAGCGCATCCGCTACCACCCGATCAGTGGTCCGCACCGCCCGTGGATGGCGACAAAGGTAGTCGGCAGAACTGTCTACTTGAAAAACCTAGATGACCAAGGAGAGATCACAGTCACACTGGAGGAATGGGATGTCTTCGAACGACTCTGACTACTACGCGCTGCTCGCGGAGGCGGATGAAACCTGCGCGGGGAATGCACCGTCACGCGATCACGCGAGCGCGGGGAGGAGGGGTAGGTGAGCCGGATACACCGAGGCTGGCGGCGGCTCGTCTGCTTCTTCGTTGGCTGCCGGATCGTCTACCTGCCACAGCCGAGCTACTACGACGTGGAGTGCTCACGGTGCGGCGCTCGCGCGTTCGACTTGACATTGCACAAGGAGCCCACCGAATGACGACGCGGAGCCTTGGGGGAGGGACCAATGCCTACCCGCGATGACACTAACCGGATGATTC
>JBAQQZ010000072.1:0-10304 GCA_049295615.1 Patescibacteria group bacterium | reverse complement strand
CCTACATCCGTTCACTTTTCACCTTTCACCCCGCTGCTCGCGAGCGGCGGGGCTAGTATTGTCTCTGTGGCACTGTCCCTAGGCTTACGACGAAACGTTGGGCACGTGTCCTTTCGTTTCCTTCGCTATACCCTGGCCGTCGTTAACGGCTCTCGCGACACCCTGGATTGCTCCAGGGCAGGTGTTCGGACTTTCCTCCCCGACTCGCGTCAGGGCGGTCATCTGTCCAGCCCGAATAGGCGCAAGGATAGCGGATTTTGAGCCTGTTGTCAACCCGCGACCCATGTTATGATCGACCAATACGTATGAAAAAATGGCTTGTTTTCGTGCTAGCGCTCATCCTTGTGGTGGCAGCTGGTTGGTGGATCTGGTCCTTGGGATCCGTGCCGGCCGAACCAACGCCTCAGGTCACGCTGCAAGTTGATGCGCAGCCCGTCCAAGTCCAACGGGCCGGACAAACGGCGTGGACCAACGGAAATACAGGCGATGTCCTCTTGCCAGGTGACAGCGTCCGCACCGCACCGAGCGGCGCAGCCAGCCTGGAAATTTTTGGCCAAGGCGAAAGCCGGCTCGCGGCCAACAGCCAAGTCACGATCCAATCGGCCCAACATGCGACCGAAAGCGGCATGCCGCTGGTCGTCGACCTGCAACTCGTGAGTGGCCGCGTATGGTCTCGCGTCTTACGGTTGTTTGATGCGCAAAGTACTTATGACGTCCGCACTGACACGGTGGTCGCAACCGTCCGCGGTACTGCCTTCGACATGAACGTGCAAGCCACGGGCACGGTCTTGTGGGTGTCGAGCGCGGCCGTGCAAGTCTCTGCCGCCAAGCAGGGGAGTCTCGCGCCGTCTGCCGACAGCCAGACTACGGTGTCAGAAGGGTTGATGGCCAACTTTGACCCGGACGGGAAACTTTTGTCGTCGCAAGCCATTTCAGATTCTGCCAAGCAAACCGACTGGTTCATCTCAAACTCCAACCGTGACACGGCCTTCGTCAGTTCGACGGATGCTTCCATCCAAACTCGTTTTAATGGGATGCGCGCCGAGACGCCGGGGAGTTTGCTCGATGATGTCGCCAAAATATCTGAATGGACGCATCTTGCGTTCGCTGGCGATGGTGCGCCGGAGCTCTATGCCCGCTATGCCGCGCGCCGTTTGGCTGCCATCAAGACACAGATGGACCACGGGAGCCCCGGCGCCGCACTCCAAGCCTATTCCGCCGAAGAAGAAGACATTAACGCACATGCCAACGGCCCCGACGGCGCGGCTTATCGCATCAGTATGCAGCACGAGCTCGTCCCGGTTTTCATGTTGTTACAAGATGTCGTGCCATCGTCGCCGAGCTACCCGCTCAAGCAGAAGTTGGAAGATTTGAACGTGACGCTGGCGGGCACAGACCAACTCGAAACCGCCTATGCGCGGCTTTTGGCGATTGATGCGCGGCTCGATGAAGCGTCCAACCTCATCGGTTCAGCATCGTTTGATGATGCGCAAGGGTTGCTCAATACGGCATTGCAAGGCATCCAGAACGTTGAACGCGACATTGACCATTTGCCGGATGATACGCCAGCCGACCAATTGGATGCGGTGCGTGCCAAGCTCTATGGCCTGAAGGCGCGTGAGACCTCGATCAGCGTCAAGCTTGCGACGGCGATCACGCCGCCGACTAGCCAGTTCCCACTTGATGTTGGCAGCACAACGTCGACCAGTTCGACGCTCGTCACTGTCCCTACAGCACCGACCTCAACCGATGAAACCGTTTCGTCGACCGCGTCAGCCTACGTGTCGTTGGAACTGTCCGCCTCACCGAGCCCGGCCACGGCCGGTGACGAAGTCCGCCTCGTGGCGAAAGCGGTAGATGCGAACGGTGACAAGACGGACGTGACCGGCAAAACCCAGTTCAGCGTGGCGAGCAGTGCCGCGTCGGTGAATGGGCCGGTACTCAGTGCGCTCGCGCCAGGCAACGTCACGGTCCACGCAAGCTTCACAGATAACGGCCAGCCGTTCACAGCCACGCTCAGCCTTCCTATCCTGCGGAAGCCGGCCGTCCTTCAATCACTCATCGTCCTTAATAAGGGTGGTGCCGTCCTTTCATACGGCGAGACCGCATCTATTACCGTCATGGCAGAATATTCTGACGGTTCGCAAAAAGACGTCACGGCCTCATCGGAACTTACGTCATCCAATACGGTCCTCGGCTACTTCACGTCTAACCTGTTCCACGCAGGGTCGACGGCAGCAGGGACCGACAGCGTCATTGCCACATACAAAGAGGGAACGGTGACGAAAACGTCTTCCTTGGATATTGAAATCGTGTCACGGTAGGCGTCACATATGACGGATTCCCGAAACCTCAAGCGGCCGTTGCTCGTCGGGTTGCTCATCGGCGTTATCGCCTCCGGATGCTTCCTTGTGGGCTTGCTCGATACCTGGAGCAAAGGCGCGACCGACCGTTTATTCTTGTCGCGTGCACCTGACCCGGCAATCACCGTCGTCGCTATTGATGATGCGTCAATCGGACAGCTTGGGCGCTGGCCATGGGCGCGTTCGGTCCATGCGGAGCTCATCAAGGATTTGGCGGACGCCGGTCCAAAGGTCATCGGTTACGACGTGAATTTCCCCGAAGCGTCTGATGCTCAGGATGACCAACAATTAGCTGATGCGCTCAAGTCTGCCGGCAACGTCGTCTTGCCGGTTGAGCTGTCACTGGTCGGCGCCGGCGGCAAGTTGGCCTATGACCCGGCGCAAGTCCTGTCACCGATTTCGCTCATCGCGTCGTCGGCTGTGACGACCGGCCATAGCAATACGCCGCCGGATGCGGATGGCGTCATGCGGCGCGTGCCGCTCACCGTGCCGTCTGAATACGGCGGCTCGCCGATCCCATCGTTTGTCGCCGAAGTCTCGCGCCTGGCGGGTTTGTCTTCCAACCTCGCGCAAGCGCCGACGGATGCGGATGATAATTTGATCGTGAATTTTCCCGGCGTCCCGTTCCATACGTTCCGCGTGATTTCGGCGGCGGATGTCGTCCAGGGCCGCGCTGACCTATCGTCGCTCAAGAATGGCATCGTGTTCGTCGGTGCCACGGCCGCGGATTTGCATGATGCATTGCTCACGCCGACCTCGAATGGCGTGCCCATGCCTGGCGTTGAAATCCACGCCTCAACCTTCGACACCATCGCCGGGGAACATTGGTTGAGTGACGTGCCGCCATACGTCGCGGTCGCGTTCTTGCTCTTGATCGGCATCCTGGTTGCGCTCCTCGCCTCGCGCATACGTGCGCGTTGGAGTTTGCCACTGCTTCTTGTCCTGTGGATCGGCATCATCGTGGCGGCGTTTGCCTTGTTTGACCACGGGTATATCCTCGATATCGTCTGGCCGACGCTCGTACTGTTCTTCGCGTATGGCGCCGTGACCTTGGAACGCCGCATCAACGCCGACCGCGCGCGCCGCGAACTGAAAGCCGCGTTTTCGCGGTATGTCTCGGCTTCGGTCGTCGAATCGATCATCAAAGATCCAAGCAAGCTCAAGCTCGGCGGCGAGCGCAAGCGCATGAGCGTGTTGTTCTCCGACATCCGCGGCTTCACGACGATCTCGGAAGGGTTATCGCCGGAAAAGCTCGTCGAGATCTTGAACAAATATTTAAACCGCATGACCGACCTCGTGTTCACCCACGAAGGCGTGCTCGACAAATACATCGGCGACGCCGTCATGGCCTTTTGGAACGCGCCGTTCGACCAGCCTGACCATGCCTTGCGCGCCGTCCGTACGGCCCTCGCCATGCGCGACGTATTGCAGGAGATGGACAAAGCCAAGGTCTTCGGGGACATCCAACTCAAGATCGGCATCGGCGTGAACACCGGCGACATGGTCGTCGGCAACGTCGGTGGCGATGCGCGGTTTGATTACACCGTCATCGGCGACAACGTGAACTTGGGATCGCGCCTCGAGAGCCTCACCAAGGAATACCACGTCTGGGTCCTGGTGACGGAAGCCACGCGTGCCGAGCTGCAGGATCGCGTCCTCACCCGCCGCATCGATAAAGTCGCGGTGAAAGGCAAAAAAGAGCCGGTCATGATCTACGAAGCCATGGAACTCACGGCGAAAGCGTCACCGGAACTCAAGCAGCTCGCCGCCGAGTCCGAAGCCGCGCTCGACAAATATTTCGACCGCGATTTCGCGGGAGCGTCCGCTGCCTGCGATGCGATCCTGTCGAGTCATCCGGATGACGGACCTTCCAAAACTCTCAAAGAACGCGCGGACCATTTCAAGACCAATCCGCCACCGGATGATTGGGTCGGGACGTGGGTGTATACGAAAAAGTAGAGAAAAAATTGTCGTCCTCGAGGGAGTCCGACGACCGAAGGACCTTCAGATTATTTTGAAGGTCCTTCGCTCCGCTCGAGGACGACAATTTTTCTATAAAAACAGCCCGCCGAAGCGGACTGTTTTTTGATCTCTCGCGAGATCCTACATTTCCTTCATCATCGACATCGCCTTGTCTTTCATTTCAGGCATCATGTCGGCTTCGGTCATGCCATGGGCTTGCATGGCGTGGTCCGCGAGCTTTTTCATGGTTTCTTCTTGCGTTTCTCCTTCAGCGACGAACGGGCACTCCATGTGGCCCATGTCTTTGCAAGCGAGTGAGTACATAGTTGTTATTTTAAGTGAGTGAGGTTTCAATTCTAGCACGGCAAACCGGATCTGGCAGGAGGTGTCAAGCCTCGTCCGGCACTTCTTTCAACATGGGCATGGCTTTTTGCCACACGTCCATCTTGCTTAGCTCTGCGGGATCCATGCCATGTTTCTTCACCTGGTGGCCCATGCTGTCTTTCATGGCTTCTTCTTTGGTTGCGCCTTTGGCGACGTATGGGCAGTCAATGCCCATGTCTTTGCAAGCGAGCGTAAACATACGTTTTTATTTAAGGGATTAGTCCAATCAGTCTAGCCGTCGGTCAGATATGGCGTCAACGACCCAGTCCCATGTGCTCTTTTACGACGGAAATTTTCAGCCGTGCCATTTCCCGCGCTTCGTCGCGTCCGGCATCGAGGATCTTCATGAGCTGTTTCGGATCGTCACGATAGAGCGCGAACTTCTGTTGGATCGGCGCGAGCATCTCGATCACGGCTTCGGCCAACGCTTTCTTGAAATCGCCGTAGCCTTTGCCCTTGAAATCTTTTTCAATGTCTTTGATCGAACGCCCTGTCGCGTGATGAAAGATCGTCAGCAAGTTTGAAATCGCCGGGCGCTCGATGGCATCGTAGGAAATATCGCTTCCGGAATCGGTCACGGCTTTGGCGAATTTCTTCCTGATCACGTCCGGGCTGTCCGTCAGCGCGATGTAATTCGCCGCCGACGTCGCGCTCTTCGACATTTTTCCCGTTGGGTCATCAAGTCCCATGATGCGCGCACCGACTTTCTGCACGAGCGGTTGCGGTTCGACAAACGTCTTTCCGAATTCGCTGTTGAACCGGCGTGCGATGAGGCGTGTCAGTTCGAGGTGCTGCACTTGATCTTCGCCGACAGGCACGACGGTCGCGTCATAGAGCAAGATGTCCGCGGCCATGAGGATCGGATAGGTGAAAAGCCCGACGCTCACGTTCTCGCCTTTGGCTTTTGCCTTGTCCTTGTATTGCGTCATCCGTTCGAGCTCCGAAATCTTGGCGATCGTCGAAAGCATCCACGCGAGTTCCGCATGTTCCGGGACTTCGCTTTGGATGAAGATATGGCAACGCGCGGGATCAATCCCGACGGCGAGATAGGTCGCCGCGACGTTCAAGATGTTTTCGCGCAATTTGATTGGGTCTTGCGGCTGCGTGATGGCGTGCAAATCCACGACGCAAAACAGGCAGCGATAGCGGTGCTGGATTTCGGTCCATTGTTTGAGTGCGCCGATGTAATTGCCGATGTGGAGGTTGTTCGTCGGCTGGACGCCGGAAAAGAGGAGGTCGGGCATGGAGAGTAGAGTAGGCAATGTGACCGTTCACCGCAAGTTTAGTAGACTTATTCAGAAACATGCGTGTCCTCGTCTGTCCCGTCGCCATCATCGAAGCTCCACTCGAAACGGTTCTGTCGCTCTTGGAATTGCAGAATTGGAGCAAGTGGATCGACGGAAAAATCCTCGATGTCCGACCGCCGGGAAAGATGATCGTCGGCGAAGAAGCGACGCTTTCGGCGAAAGCGTTTTTGATCAACTGGAAGGTCCGCGTAAAAGTCGTCGGAATCGATCCCGCGAACCGCAGCATCCGCTACGACGTGTTTGATCCGCTTTGGCTCAAGAACGAGGAAGACCTGCGCTATAAGCCGCTCACCGCGACATCATGCGAAGTCCACTATAACTGCAACTTTGTTTTTCCTGATGGGATCAGGGGATGGCTGGTCAAAACGTTGATCGGAAAAAGGTTGAACGATGTGCCGGAGGATTCAATTCGGAGATTGAAGGCGGAGGCGGAGAGGGAATACAAAGCGTTAAAATAACGGGTTGTGGTATCCTATCCACGATTATTCCTTTTCTTTCGATATGCCAAACGGCAATACACAACCAATGCAGTCCAAACCGGCACCGATCCCACCGAAGAGCCAAACCATGGGCATCGTGATCGCACTCGCGATTCTGATGGGCGTGGGGTTCGTCGTGATGTTCTTCAAGCAGGACATTGATACGAATTTGATTTTGGATCAGATGGGCATGTTGTCGCAACAGGTTGCGCGGATGAGTGAAGTTAAATCCGTCCCTCAGGCTACAAACCCAGCTCCGCAACAAGCTCAAGCTGCAGTTCCGTCGTCTAATATTTTTGATACGACTAAGAACAAGGTAGGCGATGTTGTGGCTGGGCTCACCGTCACCTCGATTAGCCCCGTTCCAGGCAGCACGTTCCCGTTGGGAAACAATAATGTGGTTGCCAAATTCTCTGGCAGCGTGACGTTGTCTGGTTCCTATGATTTTTCCTACAACGAAATGTCGGGGTCGGATTCGGTCTGCTTCACCCCTGCCGACGCCACTGAGCATGCCAAATTGCCTGCACTACCGAACGAGGATATTCAGCTCTCACGTTTTTGCTTCAGCAATCTCGATCAAGCGAAAGCGGCGTTCGGACCTTCATATGGAAACGGGCAAGCAACAATTACGATCGACAAATATGAACTGTGGTATGCGGAGGCAGAAGTGACGAACCTGGCAGAACTCGTCAAAGTGATTTCAAAGTAAACATAAAGCAAAAGACCCCATCGCGGGGTCTTTTGAATTGCGGATATTTCTTTTTATGATTCCACGATCACCGGCAGAATCATCGGACGACGTTGCGTCTTGTGGTAGAGGAACTCGCCGAGTTCGTCGCGGATTTTGTCTTTGAGGTAGACGGCGTTGGCACCGGAGCGCGGGTCGTTGTCGGCCAGCACGGCGGCGACTTTCTTGCGCGCGGCCATGATCAGGTCGCCGTGTTCTTTCATGTAGATGAAGCCGCGCGAGATGAGGTCCGGCATGTTGAGCAACTTGCCCGTCTTGTCGGAAACCACCGCCACCACGATCACGATGCCGTCGCCAGCAAGCTCTTGGCGGTCGCGCAAAATGATGTGGTTGGTGTCACCCACGCCGAGGCCGTCAACGAAGACGTATTCGGTCGGGACTTTCTTGTTGGTCAGCTGTCCGACGCCGTTGCGGTCGAATTCCATGATCTGGCCGTTGTCGGCGATCAGGATGTTTTCTTTTTTGAAACCGGCAGCGACCGCGGCTTTGGCGTGTTCGCACAAGAAGGAGTAGTGGCCTTCGATCGGGATGAGGTATTTCGGCTTGATCATCTGGTTCATCTCGACGAGGTCTTCTTGCTTGGCGTGGCCGCCGGCGTGGACGTCCATCATCTTATAGTTCACGACAATGGCGCCTTCGCGGTAGAGCGTATCTGTGACGCGTTGTACCGAGCGTTCGTTGCCTGGAATGACCGAAGACGAGAACACGATGGTGTCGCCCGGTTCGATTTCGATGAATGGATGTTCGCGGTTGGCGATGCGCATCAAGACCGCGCGTTCTTCGCCTTGGGCGCCGGTGCAGATGACTGCAACCTTGTCCGGCGGGTAGTTGTTGATTTGTTTGGTCTCGATCAGCGTGCCTTTTTGGATCTTCATGTAGCCGAGCTCTTGCGAGATGGCGACGTTGGAACGCATCGAGAACCCTTCGACCGCGACTTTGCGGCCGGCGCGTTCGCACGCGAGGAGGATCTGCTGGATGCGCGAGATCATTGAGGCGAACGTGCCAATGATGATGCGGCCTTTGGCGTTCGCGACGATCTCGTCGATGTTGTTTTGGATCGAGCCTTCCGGGAGCTGGCGGCCGATGGCGCTGGCGTTGGTCGAGTCGATCATGAGCGCCAGCACGTTCTTCGAGCCGAGCGCGATCATCTTGTGGCGTTCTTCGACGGACTGCGCTTTGTCGGATGTGTCGAGCTTGAAGTCACCCGTGTGCACGATGGTGCCGCACGGCGTGTTGACGATGACGCCCATCGATGACGGCACAGAGTGCGCGACGCCGAAGAATTCGACCATGAAGCTGCCGAGCTGCAACTTGTCGTCGGATTTGATGACGTTGATGTTGAGCGGCGGGGAATCGCGGTGGTCTTCCTGGCGCTTCTTGATGATCCCGCACGTGAGATCCGTCGCGAAGAGCGGCGGGTTGCCGAGGCGTGGCATCAAGTGGGGGATGCCACCGATGTGGTCGTAGTGCGCGTGGGTGATGATCACGCCGCGGATGTTTTTTTCTTTGCCTTTGAGGCAGGAAATATTCGGGATGATGTAGTCGACACCCGGCATGTCTTCATCCGGGAACTGGAGTCCCATGTCGATGATGATGATGTCGTTGCCATATTCCATCATGGTGCAGTTGCGGCCGACTTCCTCGTTGCCGCCAAGCACCGTGACCTTGAGACGGTCATTCGGACCGGCCTGGAGCGTGTCTGTGTCGGTGCCCGTCTTCAAGTACGGCTTATGCTTGTACGTATGCATGCGAGCTTCGCGTTGGAACGCTCCGCCACCGCCGCGTCCGCCTTGCTTGCGCTTGCCGCCTGCGCCGCCTTTGTGCGGCGGGCGGGATTGCGGAGCCGGTGCTTTCGGGCCTTCTTCACGGGCAAAACCCTGTTTGAGGCTCATCGTCTTGATGTCCTTTGGGTCTTCCTTTTTGCCGTTCTTTGCGACGGCTTTGGCAATCAAACTTTGGGCCGTTTGTGGCGGCTTGGGTGCAATCGCCGGCGGTTTGATGAACGGCCGCGGTTTGCCGCCGTTAAACGGTTGGAAGGGTTTGCGCGGCGGCGTTTTGCCTCCGTTGTTGCCCGACGAACCAGCCCCTGACGAGCTGTCAGAAGCGGAAAAAATGTTGAGTGGTTCCATAGCGTGTCAGAACGATCTGATTCTTCCGAAAACGTGTGAGGTTCGGAGAAAACTAGTGAATAATGTTTTATGTAAATTGATGTCAAACCTGCATCGAGTCCCGGACTTGGTGAAACCTAAACGCGTAATTTTGTGATAGAGGCGTAGTTGTCTGCAAGATGTAGAGCGCAAGCGCCCTACAATGCCGGGACTGGATGTGGCCAAACGGCCTGAATTCGTGACCGTCGTAATTGGCCTAGTCTTAGGCAAATCGGGACGAAGACGAACTGGAATTACTGATAGGATACACCAGATAGCTGGTTTTGTCAAAAGCCCCCGGTTTATCGGGGGCTTTGATGTTTAGGCTTTGGTGGTCGGAAATGGATGTTTCTCCCGTCCTTCTTTCAATACCTCCGCATACCAAAACAGCTCTGTAAAAAACGGTTCCCATTTGCTCGTCATGCTTGCGTCTTTCGGCGTTCCGTCTTCATTGAACGCTTCCCACACGATCGGCACGTAAATCGCTTCGCGGATGGGGACCATGTGGAGTTCGACCACGACTTCGCGCAATTGCTCGACCATCCGGCCGCCGCCCAAGAATCCTGATGCACCACAGATGCCGACGGGTTTGTGGTGGTATTCGACGTAGAGCGAATCGAGCATTTCTTTGAGCGGCCCAGGATAGCCGTGGTTATATTCCGGCGAGACGATCACGAGCGCATCGGCTTCGGTCATGATCTTTTGCCATTCGGCTGGCGCTGCGCGTTCGAGGGATTTCATCTGGCGATATTTTTCAGGCGTGACATACGGCGAAACGACGCCGCGTTTTTCGAGTTCGCTGTGGATGAGCTTGGCAGCTGGTTCGCTTTTGCGCCCTTCGCGCATCGAGCCGTATAAGACAGGAATATTCAGGGGCATATGTTGGAAGTATAGATGAAGAGACGCCCCGGTGT
>JBAQQZ010000071.1:0-2806 GCA_049295615.1 Patescibacteria group bacterium | reverse complement strand
AGCACCTGGCCGTCCACGCGCACGCGCACGCCGTCGTCGGCCGTGACGGTGAAGCGGTGCGTGCCGGCGACGAACGCGAAGGTGCCAGTCCAGCGCGCCGAGAAGTTGTCGATCGGCAGACCAGCGGGCCCGCCGTTGCCCCATGCGTGCGCGAGCGGAACCGTCTCGCAGCCGGTGACCACGGGCGTCCCCGATAGCGTCGCGTTGGCGTAGTACTCCGCAGCGATCTCGCCCGATGCGCAGTCTCCCGGTGTGGGCGGCGGCGTAGTCTGCGCAAGCCGTACGATCTCGTTGGAGTCGATAGACGGCAGGCCGTTGGTCCCGATCGCGCGCGCGACGGCGTACAGGTTGGCGCTGTCCGGAACCGTGATCGGAATGTTGTACGAGCCGAGCGTCGGCTTCCCCGCGTTGAACACGTTGGGGTGTGAGCCTGGAGACGTGCCCCACGCGAACTCGACGGACGCCACGGCGGAGTAATCCGGGTGGCTTTCGATGCCGAGCGTTTCGGTGCGGGCGCCTGCGGCCTGCGCGTAAGATGCGCTCATCGTGAGCATCAACACCAGAGCAACGCTCGTCGTCTTCATCATCCACCTCACGACGATGTCAGCAGCCGGCGAAGCTGGCCCTCGAAACGATTGGCCGTCTCGAAATCGGCGTTGGCAACGCTGCCAGCTTTCAATTCGAGCGCGTACGCCGGCGAGGCGCCGCCGAACGTGTTGGCGCGGTTCCAGCCGACGAACACACAGCGGCGGTAGGTGCAGCGCGTGTTTCCGTACTGCTGGACGCCGTGCCCGTCATAGCCGCCCGAGCGGAAGGTGCAGCCGTCGAACAGGAAGTCAGCGACGTTCCAAGCGATATTCACGCCGTGGCCACCCATCACGACGATGCCCCATCCGGTGGCCTTGTCGAACGTGCTATTCCGCAGCACAGAGCCAGTCGAGTACGGCTCTGGCTGCCCGTCGAGCATCCCGTTCTCGTAGGTCGTGCCCGCGATCTGGAACGTGCTGCCTTGCAGTCCATCGAACGTGCAGCGGATCGGGTTGAGCACCTTCATACTGCGGCACGTCTCGCCCGAGTCGATGCATTTGCGCACGACCGAGTCGCGAAGCGAGTGGAGCACGATCGAGTCGCTACCGATCGCGACGCCGGGCCGGTGCCGGCTCGGCGGGTTCCACGGGGGATCGTTCGCGTCGCCCTCGCCCCAGGTGTCGCCCGTGTCCCACTCCTCGATTAGCACTCGCTCCGATGGGACGTGCTGGCGCACGATCAGCGCCTTCCCGCAGTCGCGTACCCGGACCTTGCGCAACACCGCACCGTGGATCCCTCCGCCCGAGTCGATCCCGGCCGCGGGCATTCCGCGGATCGCTACGTCCTCGATGGTGAGCTCGGCGGCGCGGTCGGCGCGGATCCCGACCATCTGCGCGGGCAGCCCCGGCGCGAGAGGAGTCGGCTCGGGCCAGACGCCCCAGCGCGCCGGCCGCGTTCGGTAGCCGCTGTCGAGCGTGACGTGGCGCAGTGCCGCGCGCGGCGCGGCGGTGATGGCCGCAAACCCCGGATCGCACTGAAAGTCTGGTGAGAGCAGGAACTCGCGGCCCTCGAGCACGTCGCCCGCGGCCAGGTGGATCGGGGCGTGCAGGATCTCGGTCATTGCTGCATATCCATCATTGCGGAGTATTCATCACCGCGAGGAACACGGTGTAATTGCGAAGTGCGGTCAGCCCCGTTGCGTCAGCGCGGACTCCCGCCCCGGAGCCCAGCACCGCGTCGGCATCGGTCGTCGTGCGCCAAGTGATCGCGTCGTCGCTTCCCACGCAGGGGACGGTGCCCGCTGTCACGTCGATCGCCGCTCCGGTCAGCGTCTCGATCGTCAGCGTCCCACCCCCAGTCGCGTCCGACTTGTCTCGGCAGCCAACGGCTGTGATCGTGGCGAAGTTGTAGAAGCTTTGGTCGAGCACCAGGTCAACGAAGGTCGTTCCAGTTGTAGTTGTGGGAGTGGAGAATGTCTTGGTGGGCACGAGCGCGCGCAGCGCCGTGCCGTCGTGGTAGACGAGCTGCCCGCCGCGGGTGGTGGCAAAGCTCGTGTCGATCGCGAAGTCGCCAGCGTCCGTCGGCACAGCGCTGCCGAGGAGCGTGTAGGCGGGGACAGAGACCTTGTTGGCGTAAGACGAAGAGGGTGTGTTGAAGCTCTCCCAACCGAGGTTGACGCGCCGGTCGCCGAATCGGGTTTGATAGGCGACGTACTGCCCGCCCGAGTCCTTCCACATCATGTTCACGAAGTCTGTGAAGCCGCCGAATCCGAGAGTGTTCGTGACGACGCTGAACGGGATGTACTCCACGTCGTTGGCGATGGTCGCGACGGTGCCGGCGCACGCTGCACAGCCGCCCGTCACGACATCGCTGACTTCTGGCGGGTTCGCAACGCCGGAGTTGTCGACGCAGGTGAAACGCGCGACCGTCGAACTCATCGCGTAGCTCTGCGTCGGTCGGCAGATTTCGCCGCCCGTGAATGTCAGGTTCTCACCCGCCGCCGCGGTGCCGGATGTCCCAGAGAACGTGATCTTGTAGGTCGCCGGCTTGAACCAGTAGAGCCACTCGATCGCCTCGCCGCCCGACCGAGCGCCTTGATCGTAGCTGTACTCGATGTTCATGGCCGCGGAGTAGTTGTCGGGGTCCACGCCGCGCACGGTTCCAGTCGCGTTGTAGGCGGAGATCGTGTGAATCCAATCGACCGAGTTGTCGAACCCCGCGCCCGTGACGCCTGTGATGATCGTGGAGCTGCGATCGCCCGCGAACGGGTTCGGGTCTA
>JBAQQZ010000070.1:0-83826 GCA_049295615.1 Patescibacteria group bacterium | reverse complement strand
CCCCGGTGTGCACCGGGGCGTCAAGGCTAGAGGTACCCGTTCTTTCCGGGGATATGGCTGAAGAACACCATCGACCAGCGGCCGTCGGGCGCGGCGCCGTCGGGGTCTTGGACGTCGTGTTGGACGGCCTTGATGTGGCCGCGCGTCAGCCGTTCGAGCTTTTGGCCTGCGAAGGCCAGGAGCTTTCCAGGCTGGACGGCGTATGGCTCGCGTTCCGGCCCCAGGTGGAGCCCATCGCGGCTGTTCGCGATATGAAACGTGAGGAAGTCACGGTCGGTATGCGGACGCGCCACGATGTTGTTGACGTTGGTCGCGGCACAGCCCTGGTCGTACGCGAGGATGCGCAGGACGTTCACGCTGCGTCCCGCCTCGTGGCGCATCAGGTCGGGGATACGGTAGCCAGGGAGGTGCAGGTCGAGCGCATCGGCGATGCGCAAGACCATGTTCTCGTAGTAGCGGTGCAGGTAGTCGCCGGCGGCGAGCAGCATCTCTCCGTAACTGTCCGTTTGGACGTTGTGTTTGGCCAGATGTCCGCGGAGCGACGGGCGGTAGTGGAAGAACCACTTGTTGTCGGTTTTTTCGTAGGTATGGGTCTTGCCCTTGCGCACGAGGCCGTCGTCCGGCTCATCGTTGGGTTCGCCGTGGCGCGGAACGAAGAACGTCCATTGATCTCGTTCGGGCGAGCTGATGAGGGCGCGCACGCCATCGACGGCAGCTTGAATGCAGGGCGGGTGGGGGAGGTTGAGCACAGTTCGTCCGGTTTGGACGAATTCGGCCACTCCCTGTTCAAACAGCGGATCAATCTTGGGAGCAGCGAGAGACATGCGAACCTCCTCTTTGTGAATGTACCGAAAAAATTGTGGAGGAGACCGGGAGTTTTGGCAATGCGTTTTTATCCACAGTGAAGAAATAAGAGAGATGTCGTCCTCGAGGGACTCCGACGACCGAAGGACCTTCAAATTGACATGCTGCACATATTGTGGCAGCGGTAATGTTATGGATGAGAAGATGTATTACGTTTACATCCTGACGAATTCCTTGAAGACGGTTTTGTATATTGGCATGACAAACGATTTATCGAGACGGCTTCAAGAACATCGTTCAAAAATTGTTCCTGGGTTCTCATCAGATTATCAAACGACGAAATTGGTTTACTATGAACAGACGGGAGATGTTCTTTCTGCGATCGGGTATGAAAAACGATTGAAGGGTCTTTTACGGTGGAAAAAGGAGAAGCTTATTGAGACGATGAATCCCCGATGGGAGGATCTGACGGATGTTTTAATTTGAAGGTCCTTCGCATCGGCTGTCGGACAGCCTTGCTCGAGGACGACATTCTCTTTTTAGCCTTGACGCAAATGCTATTGAAAGGCATTATCGCCGAGCAAGGGCGAGTGGCGGAATTGGTAGACGCACTGGCTTCAGGAGCCAGCGACCGCAAGGTCATGAGAGTTCGATTCTCTCCCCGCCCACCAAATAAAAAATCCCCGATTGGGGATTTTTTATTTGTGGATTTATTTCCACCGCCAACCAGTTTTCAAATACCACTGGCCGAGGTCATCAAACCGGTCCGCCGGTGTCGCGATGGTCATGGGTGAGGTCGTGCCTTTGAGTTTTGAGGTGACGAGCTCATGCGCATATGGGCGCACGAGGAACACGGCCGGTGTGAAGGGTGTTAGTGCGTTCGTCACGGATTGCCTTGCGGCCAAGAGCGCGTCGGTCGTGCTGGCGTTTTGCGTCGCCGTCAACGCCGCGTCAATGCTGCTGTCGGACAATCCCGAGATGTTTAACCCACGGTCCGTGGCTTCGCCGCTCCACCAAAAGGGGAAGAGGTCTTGGTTGGGGTCGAGCAGCACGTTGATGAGGACGACCTGCAAGTCGCGGTCGCGTGTCGCGTGTTGCATCACGTCGTCGGTCGCTTGCGCGTCAATCGAGACTTTTGCGCCCACCAGCGACCAGTCGCGAGCCAAGGCGTTGGCCGCTTCCAACAGGTCCGGCTCATTGGGGACGGTGATCGTCAGGCTGAATTCGGTGGAGCTCGACGTCTCAATTGGCGCAACGGCGGGCGTCGAGGTTGCAGTCGTGCTTTTTTTGGTCGTGGTCTTTGTCGACGGCGTGACGAAAATGCGCACGTTGCCGTTTTGCGGCAGGACCCAGCCCGCGTCGTCCAATAGCTGCCGCGCCTTGTCGAGGTCAAACATCGTTGATGTCACGTCAAATGGATAGGGCCCAGAAACAGGCACGGCTGCGCCATGGAGCGCCGTCACCAGGTCGTCGCGGTTGGTGGCAAAGGAGAGCGCTTGGCGGACTTCTTTTGAGTCGATGGTCTTATCTTTCACGTTAAAGAACGCAACCGTTTCTTGAGGGAGTTCCAACTGCAAATCATGCACGCGTGCCGAGGCCGCCGCGTTCAAGGCGTCCACTCCGTTCACGAACGCCACGCCGTCCACCAAGTCGGCTTTCAGGGCATCCAGCGCGCTCGTCTGGTCCGGGAAAAATTGGAACACCAGCGTTTGGATGAATGGCTTGTCGCGGTAGTAGTTGTCATCGCGTTCGAGCGTGAACGAATGGATGTTGCCCACGCTGTCGCGCGAAAATGATTTGACGCGGTAGGGCCCCGAACCAACGGGTTTGAGGTTGAGGTCAGCGAGTGAGGCGTTTTGCGCAGGCACGTCTTGCCACAGGTGTGCCGGCAAAATGCCGACCGTCAGTTTGGAAAGGAATTGCGGGTCCGGTTGTGACAAGGTGAAGACAACCGTCGAATCGTCCGGAGTCGAAACCGTCACGCCCTGGAAGAGCGGCGCGAGCGGGCTTTTGCGTTGCGTGTCTTGGATCGCATCGATGGTGAATTTGACGTCGGCGGAGGTCACGGCCGCGCCATCATGGAAATGCGCGTCCTTGCGCATGTTGACCGTCAGCGTTTTGCCGTCGGGCGACCATTGGTAATCGTTCGTAAGGTCGGGGACGGGGTTCAGCCCATCATCGCGGAACAATCCGGAATAGATCAAATGGACCAAATCACGGTCAACGTCGTTCGAGAGGGCGTCAACCGGGTTGATGGTCTTGGGTTCGCCGACGACGGCTTCGGTAAACGTCCCGCCGACGACCGGCACGGTCACGATGCGTGTGCTGGCAAAGCTCGCCCCGGCAACCCCCAGTGCAACCAGTGCCACGCCAAAAGACAAGATGAAAATACGTTGTTCCCCGCGCGAGAGGACGCGCATGACGTAGCGTACCTGCCGCCAGCGCGGGATGCGCTGCGGCCCGACGACCGACATCACGAGCGCATGGTCGTGCAACGCTTCGGGATGGACTTCCTCATTGCCGGTCGAGGCAGAGGGCAGCCAAAAAAAGATCCGACGGAAGGCGCCGCGCACACGCTCGATGAACGAGGGGAGCGGCATGGTGATTAGTTCAACGTGACGTTCAGGATGGCAGTCACGAAGAACAAGACGGACAAGGCAATCGTGGCGTAAAACAGGCCTTTTTCAATGCCGCGCTTGGTCCGGAAGACCTCACCTGCGCCGCCGAATGCCGAACCAAGGCCTGTCCCGCGCTGTTGCAGCAGGATGACGATGACAAGCAGCACGGACAACGCGATTTGGATGATGGAAAACAGGAGGCTCCGCATAGGTTTGTGGTACGAGTGAGGGTATCGCCCAGAGCGTTTTTCGTCAAGAATTGAGGGTGGGTGCCCAAACTGCTACACTGCAGCCCATGGCGAGTGCAGCGCGACCCTGGTACAAGCGGCCATTGGCCCTTATTGGCGTTTTCATCGCCGCATTGCTTGTGGCGTGGCTCGGCGTGTTTTTGTGGGAAGTAGGGCACGATGCCTTGCTCATCAAGAGCGGCACGCTCGACCCAGTGGCCGCCATCCAATCGCATGCCTTCAGTGAGAGCGTGGACCAGGCGATCGCAACGACCGACGTCACGCCCGACGATATCGCGCGCATCGAGAATGGCTCAAACCCGACGCTCGGCAACCCCAACGCCAAGCTCCATATAGTCGAGTTCCTCGATTACGGTTGTCCCTTTTGCCAACAAGAAGCGCCCATCATCCGCGCCTTCATGGCCAAGCACATGGATGACGCGTACCTCGTGATCCGCGATTTCCCGCTGGTTGACCTCCACCCGACCGCCATGGACGATGCGATTTCCGCCCGCTGTGTCTTCGCGCAAGGGAACAGTAGCCGCTATTGGATCTACTACGACCGTTTGTACGCCAGCCAAGATGCCCAAACCCCAGCCGACTTGCGCGGCTACGCCGAACAGATCGGTGTCGACCTTGCGGCCTATGATGCGTGTGTCGCTGCCAAACAACCGCAAGATAACATCACGGCGTCGCAACAAGATGGGCTCGCCGCGGGCGTCCGGGGGACACCGACGTTTTTCTTTAATGGGATTGAGATCCAAGGCGCGATTGATGCGGGTTCCCTCGAGATCGTCGCACAAGACGTCTTGAAGCATGCCGGAAATTGATATGACACGCCGCTCCTTGCAGATTGTCTCAAAAATCTTCGTCCAGACCGGCGCGGTCGTGCTCCTGTTCCAACTTGCGTGTGCCGCACCAGCCTTTGCGCTGACGGAAAGTGGCCTCAATAACTTATCAAACCAAGTTTCACAACAGTGTCCCAAGGGCCCAAACAATTGCGGCTGCTTGACGACCTTGCAAGCAGGGACGTTGGTCAACGGTCGCTTGACGGGATCGATCACCAAAGAAGCCTGTCCGGCGCCGCAAGGCGATATTTACTATGGCGATTGCTACTGCAAGACGGGCGACACGTCTTCGGGCCCATTCCAGGACACGATGGACTACAATTCGTGCCAAGCGCAGTGCCAAGCCAAAGGCGCGACCATTGATACCACGCAGGGGATCGGGCATAACAAGCCGACCGCGACACAGACCGGAGGCAGCCCGGCGCAAACGCAATTCGTGAACGCGCTCTGTTTCACGCTCGAGCAATGCGCCTCGCCCGACTATGGCGGCACGGCCTCCGCCTGGGTGGCTGATTCGATGTGCCCGACGGGCCAAGGAAAATGCATGGCGCCGGCGCCGGCGATCACCCTGTCGAGCCCGGTACTCGGCGTGACCAGCATCACGGGTTTGCCACAGTACGTCACGTTGATGTTCAAGTACCTGTTGTCGATCGTCGTGCTGACGGCGGCGGTCATGTTCATCTATGGCGGCTTCAAGTACATCGTCGGTTCATCATCAGGTGACATCGGTTCGGCCAAGGAGACGATGGTGAATGCGGCGATCGGCTTGTTCTTGAGTTTTGCCGCCGTCACCTTGCTCAATACCTTCAACCCGGCGACCACCAACTACAGCCAACTGGCAGTGTGGATGGTGAACAAACAGGAGTTCTCGAATTTGATTTGGTGTTCGGATTACAAACAGGCGGGCAATACGCCGCTGCTCTTCGCCGATGCAGGCACCCCGTCCGGCTCGACCCAATACAGTGCCGCGCAATTTACTGTCACCCCGGCTCTCACGGCCTGTGGCAAAAATTACTATATCCAAAACTTCAACGGCCAAACCTGCCAAGGCCAGTCGTGTGCGCCAGACACCGGCAAGGTCTGCGTGCAATGCTCCACGCCCGGCGCCTGTCCTACCGGTTCAACCACGGGGGCGGCGTGCGTGCCTGCGGTGGCTGCCGGGACGATCACCTTCAGTGACAGTCGCCAACCAAAAGCGTTGTACCTCCTCGGTGTCTGCAACAACGCTGTCAATGCCGCGACGGCGTCTGCTGCCGCAAGTGCCATTCCGGGCTTCATCCAAATGAACCTTGTCGGGTCGAGTGGGAGTAACGGCACGGCCGCGTACAGGTATGCGGGTTCAAGTTCTGCCTTGCAGCAACTCACCAACGGGTGCGCAAGCCAGGGAGGTTTTGCGGGAGCCGTGTTCGGGGTCATCTACAACGACACCGGCACCTCGATCGCGTCCGGAGCCGCAAAAGGGGCGGCGATCGGAGCGGTTGTTGGAGTGGGTGTCGGGGCCGTCCCAGGCGCGATCATTGGTGGCGCCGCAGGAGCCGTGACGGTGAATGATGCCGCCATCGTCGCCAAGAAAGATTGTTCTGGCGGGACGACAATCTATAGCGGATACGCCGACGGCACGGCCACGAGTTTTGATACGACCGACATGAAGACCGCATTCTATTGCGGGACAAAAATGTCTCCTGGCAAGGGCGCCAATGCTAATGGGTCTGGAGCATTTACGCCTGATGCGTTTTTCTCCCAAGCGGACTTGCAGCAAGCGTTCTCCGGGCAAGGCCAGGCGATCCAATGCAATTTCAGCCTGAACAACCAGAACGCGCCGTCTGACCCGGGGACGAACCTTGAAGGCGGTTGTAAATAGGTTCGCTGACGTCCGGAGGCTCGTGATCTTGCCAGGCCTCCCAAGGCATGGTAGTCTCGGCGGCAACATGCCTGCTTCCAATTTCATTTCCATCAAGGGCGCGCGCGTCCATAACCTCAAGAACATTTCGATCAACGTGCCGAAAGACAAGTTGGTCGTCATGACGGGGTTGTCCGGTTCCGGCAAGTCGTCGCTCGCCTTCGACACCATCCACGCCGAAGGCCAACGCCGCTACATGGAATCCATGTCGTCGTACGCACGACAGTTTTTGGAGCTCCAGGACAAACCCGACATCGACGAGATCACGGGCCTGTCGCCGACGATCGCCATCGACCAGAAATCGTCGTCGCACAACCCGCGTTCCACGGTCGGCACGGTCACCGAAGTCTACGATTTTTTCCGTTTGCTCTACTCGCGTGCCGGCCGCGCGCACTGCCCCATCTGCAACCGCCCCGTGCGCGAACAATCGCCACGCGAGATCGGCGAGAAGATCCTCGCCATGTCGCAAAAGGCGAACGTCATCTTGCTTGCGCCGATGGTGCGTGAACAAAAAGGCGAACACAAGGTGGTGCTGCAAGCCGCGTCCAACGCCGGCTACCACGAAGTCCGCTACGACGGCACCCTCGTCGACATCGACGAACTGTTGCATGCCAAGATGGACAAGACCAAGCCGCACTCGATTGAAGTCGTGGTCACGAAACTTGAACAGAAATCCAGCATCGTGATCGAGGCGCTGCTCGAAGTCTTGAAGCAGGCGCTCGACCTCGGCAACGGCCTTGTGACCGTCTTGAACGAAGACACGGCCGAAGAGACGCTGTTCTCGCAGTCGCTCTACTGCGCCGTCGACAATCTGTCGTTGCCGCCCGTCGAACCGCGTTTGTTCTCGTTCAACTCACCGCACGGCGCCTGCCCGGCGTGCACCGGCCTTGGCACGAAGCTTGTCCTCGAACCCGACCTCGTCATCCCGAACAAACGCCTCACGATCGCCCAAGGCGCCATCAAGCCGTGGACGCGCATCGCCGGCAACCAGACGTCGTATTTGAAATTGCTCGAAGCCGTCGGCAAGGCACACGGGTTTTCAATCCACGAGGAAGTCGGGAAGTTTTCTAAAGACTCGGTCAAAGTCTTGCTCGAAGGGACGGGCGACGAGATCTACGACGTGGAAGGCAAGTCGCAAAACTTCGGCGGCATCTTGGCGATGCTCGAAGAAAAATACCGCCAGACGGATTCTGAATACGTCCAAAAAGAGATCGAGGGCTACATGCGTGTGTTGACCTGCCCCGAATGCAACGGCCGCCGCTTGCGCAAAGAAGCGCTGCTCGTGACGGTTGCCGACAAAGGGATCGCCGACCTCGTCGAACTGCCGCTCGACAAGTGTTTTGAATTTTTCGATAGCCTCGGCAAAGGCCCGCAGAAAGCCAAGCCGTCAAAAATCGTGAAGCTCAAAGTCGATGCCAAGCCCGACGCCTTCGGCTTCACCGAACGTGAACGCTTGGTCGTCGACCAGATCACCCACGAAGTGAAACGCCGCCTCGCCAACTTGCTCGACGTCGGTTTGAGCTACCTCACGCTCGACCGCAGCTTCATGTCGCTCTCCGGCGGTGAATCACAGCGCGTGCGCCTCGCGGCCCAACTCGGTTCAGAACTCTCCGGCGTCATTTACATCTTGGATGAACCCTCCATCGGCTTGCACCAGCGTGACAACGACAAGCTGATCGCCACCATGAAACGCCTGCGCGACGTGGGCAATACGGTGATCGTCGTGGAACACGACCAAGCCGTGATGGAAGCGGCGGATTACGTGGTCGACATCGGCCCCGGTGCCGGCGAATACGGCGGCGAGATCGTCGCCGAAGGCACGCTGGCCGAAATCAAACGCAACAAGGAATCGCTGACCGGCGCCTACTTGCTCGGCAAGAAGATGATCGAGATCCCCAAGACGCGTCGCAAAGGGAACGGCAAGAACGTGGTCGTGCGCGGCGCGACAGAATTCAACCTGAAGAACGTCGACCTCAAATTGCCGCTCGGCAAACTGGTGTGCATCACGGGCGTGTCCGGTTCAGGAAAATCGACGCTCGTGCTCGACATCTTGGGGCGCGCGTTGTCGCAGCATTTTTACGGCGCCAAGGAACTGCCGGGCAAGCACAAGAAGATCGAAGGCATCGAATACCTCGACAAGGTGGTGACCGTCGACCAGTCGCCGATCGGCCGCACGCCGCGCTCGAATCCTGCCACGTATACCGGCGTGTTCACCGCCATCCGAGACCTGTTCACCGAAATTCCGGAAGCCAAGATGCGCGGCTATGATGCCGGAAAATTCTCGTTCAACGTCAAAGGCGGCGGGCGTTGCGAAGCCTGTGCTGGCGAAGGCTACATCCAGATCGAGATGCAATTCTTGCCCGACGTGTATGTGGAATGCACCGAGTGCCGCGGCAAGCGCTATAACCGCGAAGCGCTCGAAATCCACTGGCGCGGCAAGACCATCGCCGACGTCCTCGACATGACGGTCGAAGAAGCGCGCCGCTTCTTCGTCGACCAGCCGTTGATCTACGAAAAGTTGTCGGTGCTGCACGAAGTCGGCCTCGGCTATGTCCGCCTCGGCCAACCTGCGACGACACTTTCCGGCGGTGAAGCGCAACGCGTCAAACTGTCGACCGAACTCTCGCGCCGCGCGACCGGCAAGACGCTATACATATTGGATGAACCGACGACCGGCCTGCACTTCGACGACATCAAGCGTTTGCTCGTCGTGCTGCAAGCACTCGTCGACAAGGGGAACACCGTCCTCGTGATCGAACACAACCTCGACATCGTGAAGTCCGCGGATTACGTCGTCGATATGGGTCCGGAAGGTGGATTATATGGCGGCGAGATCGTGGCCGAAGGGACGCCAGAAGAAATCGTGAAGGCGAAAGCCTCGGTCACCGGAAAATATTTGAAGCCAATGCTGTAACAAAGAAGCCCTCCCCAAACCGGAGGGTTTTTGTTATCCTACGCCAATATGAAACGCTTTTTTGCCTTGGTCGCTGCCGCTAGTTTCGCCCTCGTGCCGTTCGCTTCGCATGCGGCGACGGCGGCTCCTGTGGATCCAGTCAACTCTCGCATGTCGGTCGACAATACGGCGCTTTCGGCGAATGGCATCGACAACGCGCGCATCACGGTGACGGTCCGTGACACGAACCTCGCGGAGATGTCCGGCCAAACGGTTACGCTGACGTCTTCGCGCGGGTCGCAGGACGAGATCCGTGTCGAGAGCGGCACGACGGACAGCCTCGGTGCCGCCTACTTCCGGATTTTTTCGTTGAAAGATGGCGCGGCGACCTTCACGGCGATGGTCAACGGCGTCACCTTGCAACGCACTGTCACGGTCACGTATTCCGGCGGGTTGTCTTTTCCCTTGCACGACGGCGACCTCATCAAGATCCCGGACGATAACGACGCGTCGACCTTGAGCGATACGGCCGTCTATTATTACGGCGCTGACGGCCGCCGGTATGTCTTCCCTAATGAGAAAGTCTATTACACCTGGTATCCGGATTTTTCGAAGGTACAGGTCCTCCCGATCGACCAAATGGGTTTGATCCCGATCGCGGGCAACGTCACGTATAAAGCTGGGTCAAAGCTCGTGAAATTCCAAACGGACACCAAGACCTATTTGCCGACCAAGCACGGCGTCCTGCGCTGGGTGCAATCGGAGGATGTCGCCAAGGGGTTGTTCGGCGACGACTGGAACACCAAAGTCGACGACATCAGCGAGGCGTTTTACGTGAACTATACGTTTGGCAACCCGATCGCGAGCTCGCTTGATGCGCCGCTCGACGTCATCACGACGGGGGATGGGACGATTGATGCAGATAAGGGGTTGGGGCAATAAAAAAAAACGGGCCGTGGCCCGTTTTTTTCTTACGCCGTCTTCGCCTTTTTCACTTCCTTCATGCGGCGCTTGAAGTCGCGTGTGTAGGAGAGGACTTTGCGGCGGGTCTTGAACTGGCGGACCAGTTCGAGTTTGGCGATGATGGGGGAGTTGATGGGGAAAATGCGCTCCACGCCGATGCCGTCCGACATTTTGCGGACCGTCATGGTGCGGGAGACGCCACCGCCGCGCACGTTCAGCACCATGCCTTCGTACACCTGGATACGCTCTTTTTCCTCACCTTTGGAGGAGAGTTCCTTGATCTTCTGGTGCACGCGGATCTGCATGCCACTCGTGACGTCCTTGGGCTCAAGAGCCTGGTATTTTGCGGTTTCGGCCATACGTTTGATGTGGCGAAAGAATAGTCGATTCCTAGGAATCCGTCAAGGTTTGGGCAGGGCGGCCAAAAGCTTGTCCGCTGTCTCTTCTGGGCCTTGCATCTGGGTCGTATCAAAGACGAGGTCAAAATGCTCGGGGGAACGGTAGTCGAGTTGGTAGTACTTTTTGTATCTCCGCACGTCCGAGGCGACGCGTTCTTCGATGATTTTTTGGGCTTCTTCGACAGTTGCGTAGACCTGCTCGTCGCCGCGTTCTTTGCCCGCCGATGCGCGTTGCCCTTCAAAAATCCGGCGCGCGGCTTCTTTGGCGTCGCAGTCCAAAAAGATCTTGAACGAGTTGGGGATGAAGTGCCACGAGAGGCGGCCTTCGATCACGAAGTTGTCTTCTTTTGTGCCGAGCTCGCGTTGGTAGTCGTCGACCGACGTATCGGTCGTGGCATCCTGCTCGCCGAGCGTGTTCAGTTCATCAATCGACAGGCCGCGCTCTTCCGCCATCTTGCCCCGCAAGCCACCAACAGAATAGAAGTTGTAGCCGAGTTTTTGTGCCAGGATCTTGCCGACGCTCGTCTTGCCGGAACCAGGCACGCCTGAAATCGAGATGATCATAGAAAATTTTCTCTTAGGAGATTTTTTTCATGAGTTCGTCGAATTCTTTTTCTGGTGGGAGGTCGTAGCTTTTTTGCGTCCCCGTCTTTGGGTCCTTGAACGACAGGTGGATGCATTGCAGCATCAGGCGCGGCGCCTTGATGTTGCGGTCTTCCGACTTCCGGAAATACAGCGGGTCGCCGATGATTGGGTGGCTAAAGGCGAGCAAGTGCGCGCGGATCTGGTGTGTGCGCCCGGAGAAAATGTCGAGCTCAAGTAATGTGGCGTGGTTCAGCTGTTTGATTTTTTTGTAGTGTGTCCAGGCCGCTTTCCCCGTGTCCTCGTGTTCCGGCCGTGCGGCCATGCGTTGCTTGGTCTTGGAGTGCGCGATGCGGAAGCGGATCTCGCCTTCTTCTTCGGCGACCGAGCCGTAGACAAGCGCGATGTAGCGTTTCTCGACCGAGTGCTCGGCGAATTGTTTTTTTAAATCGTCATACGCCATTTGCGACTTGGCGATCACCATCAAACCGCTCGCTTCCTTGTCGAGGCGGTGCATGATGCCAGGACGCGACGGGTCTTCGCCGATCTTCACGATCTTTGGGTCATGCGCAAGCAGTGCATCAACGAGCGTCACTTCCTGCACTTCTTTGGCGTCGGGATGGACGAGTAAACCATTCGGTTTGTTGATCACGATCCAGTCATCCGTCTCGTCGATGATCTTGAGCGGCGGCAGGTGGCCTTGCCGCTTCTTACGGGCGGCAGGCTCCTCTTTTTTGGCTTCGACGTCGCTAAACTCCACCTTGTCACCTTCTTTCAAAAATTCATGCACGCTGGCCGGCTTGCCGTTCACTTTGCCCGCGCCTTTCTTTAGGAGTTTGGCGATGTGGCTGCGCGTCATGTCCGGCAGTTCCTCCGACAAGAAAATATCCAGCCGTTTGCGGAGGGGGAGTTCAGGGACGGTCCAGGTGTGTTTCATATGTGGCATGATAGCAAAAATGCAGAACCCCGCACGGAAGTCCGGCGGGGTTCGGGTCAGTCAGCGCGACGTGTCGCGATGATGATGAGGCAGGCGAGCGTCGCCAGGTAGGCACGGACGTCATTGTTCCGGAGTGCCTTGACGCGATGCAGGTCACGTGGCAAGTGGATCTTCGGCCCCAGCGTGGGATAGAGGTAACGCAGCGCGTCCTCGATGATCGGCCACAGCGGCTCTGGCGCCTTCTTCGTGTAGCCCTTGTCGTACCGTTCGAGGAAAATCGCCCGTTCAGGATGCTTGCTCCAGAACCAGTGTGTCAGCCGGATGCATTCCAGGAGCGCACGGTCACTGATCGTGCGCGGGTTGGGCACGTCCGCCTGGATCGTGCGGAATGCTCCTGGATTGACCATGAGCGTTGCGAACAACGGTTCGGTGAGCAGGTGGTCGTCCAAGAGCGTCGGTGCCGTTTTTGCCAACGGGCGCAAGGTCGCGACGAACAGCGGTGCGGTCGCGTCAAACACGTCGAAGCGTTGAGTGTGGATGGGCGACAGCTTGTCGGCATATCCTTCAGGCTGCATCAGGAACCTCCTTTTGTAGGTGCGCCAAGAGAATGGGGCATTTCCGCCATCTTGTCAACTCTCGCCGCCGAACAGAAAATCCCGCATGGCGGGATTTTCAGGAGCAGGCGACTCTTTTTTAGGCGTGTTTTGCCTTGTATGCGTCCATCGCCCTCACGATTTCAGTCTTGGCCTCGTCAACCGTCCCAAAGCCGTTGATCACCACTTTGTCGTATTTCGCTTTTTCCAGTTTTTTGATTTCCTTGAAATGGATCAGGAGTTCTTCGCGGAAATGCGCCGGCAAATCCTCGATCGTCTTGATCTCGTCAAAACGCGGGTCAACCTTCGAGACCGGCACGGCAATGATCTTGTTGTCGCCGCCTTTTTCGTCCGCCGTCTTGATCATGCCGATTGTCCGGGCTTTCACCACGCAACCGGAGAACGTTGGGTAGGTCACGAGCAAGCAGACGTCGATCGCATCTCCGTCGTCCGAATGCGTCTGCGGGATGAAACCGTAGTCGAACGGGTAGAACATTTGCGAATGCAAGACGCGGTCGAGCTTGAAGTAGCCGCCTTCCTCGTCGTACTCAAACTTGTTGGACGAGCCTTTGGGCAAGTCCACGACGACATGGAACGCCTCGGCGTCGCCGGCCGGGATCTCGTGGTAGAGGTTGATGCCTTTCATAGGTGTGAGGCTACAACGTAGCAAGGGATGGATTCTAAATCAAGCCATCATTTCACGATCGGCCCCGTGTCCACCGCTTCGAACGCCGAGCCGGGGATCGTCTTGAGTTCGTTCAGCTCGTCATCATTCCAGCGCGGGTCCGTAGCGCCTTGGAAATACCAGTTGGAACCATTATCCGCCAAGATCATGCCGTAGGTTTTCATGGCTTGGGCGATGACTTTGGCTTGGCCGGTCAGCCCTGAAATGTCATAGTCGGCTTTGAGGCGCACGCGCAAACCCATCGGAGGGAGTGAGGCATCATCCGAACCGGCGAAGTGCGTTGCTGGCAAGATGTAGGCGCTTTGCGTCTTAGACGCCGTGAAGCGGATGGCGTGGTCAACGTGGCCAGACAAGACTTCGTCCACGCGCACGAGTCCCGGCAAGATCGGCAAGCCGGCAGCATCGACCGAGGTCCAACCGACGGGCCGCAACGCGTTCGATTTCAAATCCCAAATGGCACCGGCTTCCGCCGTCCAGCCGTTGTCGCTCGTATTCTTGCGCGCATCATACATCTCGTAGAGTTTGCATTCGCCGGAATCGAGGACGAGGACGTGCGAATCGCCATCTGCTTCGACCTTGGCGTCAGCCGGGATCGGATACGGGCCGGGGTCGCTTTCATCGCCGTAGGCATCAAAGGTGATCGGGACTTTGGCTTGCGTCCCCGGTACGACGTTGTACGGGATGCCGTAGCTTTGGTCTTCACCGAAGTCAGGATGCAAATGTCCCGTGAGCCCGATCGAAGAAATGAACGTCGCGGAATCCGACCGGACGGGCAGGTTTGAGATGTCTTGGTTCCAAGGATTGTCGGACGGGAAAATTTGGCAATCGGAAATCGTCGGCGTTGTTGATGAAGACGATGGCGGTGGTGGAGGGGTAGTGACGCCTTGGAGGTCCTGCGCGATTGTCGTCACGCCGAGTTCGGCATTCACGTTATAGTCCGACGCATTTTCGATGGGCGCACCGATGGTGTAGTTCGTGAAAAACGCATCGGGTACGTCATCGACTTTCGTATTCCAGCTGCTGCCGTAGAGCGAGGCGGCAATTTGTTCCGTCGTCACCCAGCGCAACGTCCCATATTGCGAGACCGCGTAGACTTTGGGGTCAGTTGTGATTTTGACGAGCCGCGAACCTGGATGATAGGTCACGTTTGCAGCGAGCGGATACGAGGCGAGCTCGGCTCCGCTCACGGTCGCCACGCCTGAAAAGTCGGCGTACCAGCTGAAAAATACTTTTTCGTTTGGGAAGGCGTAGCGTTTTCCGCTTGTGACATAGTAGACGGAACTGTCCATGCTGCTTTTGATGAGTGAGCCGTCTGTCGCGGCGTGCGTAGCCGGTGCGAAGCCGAGCGCTAAGGAAAACACTGAAAGGGCAAGGGCGATGTGGAGGGTGCGTTGGGTCATTTTCCCATCATAAAACAAAAACCCTCCCGACAGGAAGGTTTTTGTTGGTAGGCCCGGCTGGGATCGAACCAGCGACCAGTCGTGTATAAGACGACCGCTCTACCACTGAGCTACGGGCCTATAGAAATTCAATGGAAGTACGGTACGTGAAATTGGATACCATGTGTAGTTCACAAAAGAAAGCAGACCCAGGGGCATGGGTCTGCGAGCGAGTGCCAGTGCGGCGCGAGTTAGCCTTGCGGCTTGTCAGTGGGTCCGCCGGGCGTCCAGCTGTCGCGGGGTTCGTGGTGTTCGAACGGCGGCGCCGGCGGCGGCATGGTCCGCGCAATATGCGGCGGGCTGGGACGCGGCGGCAACGGCGGCGGAGGAACGCCCGGCGTTTCGTCGACGATCTGGCCGGGCGGTTCGGACGGCGGCTTGTCTGCCGCGGGCGCAGAGCTCCGCGGACGGTCAAAGCGCGTCGGCGGCTCTTCGCGGTCTTCGGGCATCGTCCAGCGGCAGCGGTCGGCGAGCGGGCGCAGCACGCCGTCGACGATGTCCGCGAGCGGCACGCTTTCGGCGACGTCCTTGGCCTTCACGATGTCGAACAGCTCCTCGGCCGTGAACGGCGTGTCACTCGCGCCAGCCTTGAGGGCCGCGCGCGTGACCTTCTTCACGAGCTCCGGGTGCGTGCGCTCGAGCGAACTGCACAACAGCTCGATCCCGATCCCGTCCCGCAGGGTGTGAGAGGGCAAGCAGCTCAAGTTCACGGCCTCATGCAGGGCGTGCGCCGTGAACTCAATGGCGGAACGGCCTTCTTTGGACGTCGGGCTGGCGTTCCACCAGCCCTTGGCAATGACCAATTCCCACAGGTCGGACCACTCCAAGTATTCGACTTGGATGTCTGCCGGGAGGCATTGGCAGACCTGGCCCGGTTCCGTCTGCTTGCTCGTCAGGGCGGCCTGCAGGAGCTCTGCCGCCGCGCCTGCCGAAATCAGGATCGCCGTGGTCTCGGGCAGCTTGAGGCAGGTGTGCAGGATGTTGCTGCGCAACTCGGGCTTGTCCGTGAGTCCCGCCATGATCTTGGCCGGCGGGATGTGGGCAAGGAAATCGTCTGCCGTGCAAATGGTCGTCAGCGCCTTTTCCATCAGCTCGCCCAGCAGCCCCTTGGCGGCCTCGGGCGAAATGATATTCGTCGCTGCTTCGGAAAGTACGTGATCCATCCGTTCACCTCCTCGTGTTTTGGAGAATGGATACGGACTGCGTACCGCATTTCCGCCATTTCGTCAATGCGGTGCGGTCAGTGGGTTGTGCTATAGTCGCAACGTATGAAACCCTGGAAAATCTACACCATGCTTGCTGCCGTCGCCGTCAGTTTCGGCGTTGGCGTCTATGCCGGATGGTTCTTTTTCCATCCCAAGCCGGCTGCGGGCCCGCAAGTCAGCGCGCAAGTCATCCTGACGGCGCTCAAGGACCGCGGGTTCCTCGTGACGGAAACGTATGTCTTCGACGAGCCGGTCACCATCGACAAGACTTCCGGCAGCGCGGTCAGCGATTTTTTCTTCGGGCAAAAAATCACCGCGCGCGGCGCGATGGAGGTGAACGAAGGCGTCGACCTCTCAAAACTCACGGCGGATGACATCTCGATCCAAGGCAATGTCGTCACCATCACCATTCCGCCGGCCACGGTCTTCAACTCCGACCTCGTCGGCCCACTGAACGTGCAGAACGACCAAGGCATCCTCAAACGCATCTTGCAGAGCGATGATGGCTACAACGAAGCGCTGGCGGAACTGTCCAAACAAGCGCAAGCGGCGGCCATCCAACCGGACTTGCTGCAGAAAGCATCCGACAACGCCAAGGACGAGATCACGCGGCTCCTGGGTTTCGTTGCACAAGGCAAGACGATCACCGTCACGGTGGGGCCGTAGTCTGAGTGTTGCAAATCCAACCCCAATCTTGTAGAACGTCGGAGGAGGAGACGATGCACTTTTATTACCACACCCAGGAACTGATCATCGCGATCGCCAACGGCTACTGCACCAGGGTCTTCGGCCTGAGCGGCCTCGAGATCAAAGAGCACGCCTTCCGCGGGAAGAAGTTCATCGCCGTCGACAACAGGATGTGCGAGCTCCTCGAGGAGGACTACGTGGACGGCCACGTTCCCACCGGGACGTACCTCAAGTTCCCGACCGATCGCATCGACATCTTCACGATGACCGGCATGATCCAGCGCATCGAACAGGTCCCGACCTTTTCGATCCCGCCGCGTCCGACGAGCGACGCCCCGCCGGTTTCCATGCGTGTCCCGCACCTGCCGAACCTTCCGTCAGTCCCGCCTGCCTCGATCCCGCCGCCGCGCCGCGCCGCGGTCAAGACGAGGGCCTAGGCCATCGTCTTCCAACTCCATCTCACGTGAACAGCGCCCCTCGGCGCTGTTTTCATATACGCTTTTGTCTTCTCGTCATGGCAATAGCCGCAGCCAAAATCGACGCCGAGGTCTTTTCTGAGTTTCGCGATTAGCCGCTCGCGTTCGTACTTTGCGATGATCGATGCGGCGGCCACGGTCCGGTCCGTGCGGTCCGCTTCGTGTTTGGCATAGAGCGTCGCCATGTCATCCCAACCGCTGGCAACGTAGAGCTGCTCCAAGAATCCTTGCGCGTTGATGCTGGGCGCATCGATGAGCGCTCGGGCTTCGCGGTCTTCGTGATCATTGCGGAAATCCTTCAACAACTCTGCCATCGTGTCGCGCTCCAGTCCGTTCAACGTCAGTGACCGGTCGCGGACGGCGGCATCGATCGTCGGGGCGCTGACGACGGTGAAACGGAACCAACACCGTTCCATGATTTTTTTTGCCAGCATGTCGCGCTGTGCCGGCGGCACGATTTTCGAGTCTCTTACATTGTTCGCCCAAAACCATTTCCGGTCCGCCGCATCCGCCGCGACACAAGCCACCACCATCGGGCCGATGACACAGCCACGGCCCGCTTCATCAATGCCGACGGAAAGGCGCATGGGAAGCAGCCTAGCGCGAGAAGGCGCAATCCGGAAGCCGTGCTTGCAAAAATTGCCTAATTTTGGCACAATACTTCCATATGAAGCCTCCACAGAAGATGTATGTAATTGCCTGTCGGGACTTCGGCTTGGACTGCAACGCCATCATGAAGGGCCGCAACCTCGACGAAGCCGTCGACGCCACGATCAAACATGGCGTCAGCATGCACGGGCAGAACGTCAAAGAACTCCAAACGCCCGAGAAGCGCGCCGAGATCGGCGCCAAAGCCAAGATCATGGAGATCTAAACAAAAACGCCTCGGTACAAACTGGGGCGTTTTTGGTATCGTGTGGTTCCATGGCTGACATCGTTGACCCGCAACACGAGATGCACGTCGAACAGTTGTTCCGCCGCACCTGTTCGGTTTTGGGCATGGACGGCTACGCACTCCGTCCGCTCCGTCGGCGCGTCCGTGGCCGCGGCAAGCTGCGCTCGCTGGCACTTGGCTACACCAAGATCGGGTCGAAGGTCATTACGGTTGACCTCTATACGCCGCGCACCATGAAACCGCGCAAGACCGACGCGATTTTGCGCGTCATCTGCCACGAATTGGCGCACCATCAGGCACCGCCACGCATCATCCGGCGCTGGTTTAGGCAGGTGCGCATGATCCACCATCCGCAATTTTGGGCGCAGTACAAGCAGAACGTCGCGCAGATCGGGAAAGACGACGTCTTGCGGGCCTATTTCGCCTAAGGGCAGTGGGTTGCATCTGCTGCCTGTCCAAGCTATCTTACGGGCACTATGAAGATCGTGGTTGACCAAGACGCCTGCATTGGCGCCGCCTCGTGCGTCGCGATCGCGGCCAAGACGTTTGCCTTGAACCAGGAGGGCAAGGTCTATATTTTGAATGAAGCCCCAGGTGCGGAAAAAGGCACCGCAGACGACGTCGTCTCGTCCAATGCCATGGACTCAATGGACGTGCGCGACATGATCATCGAAGCGGCGCGATCATGCCCCACGTTGGCGATCAAATTATTTGAAGACGACGGCACCGAAATTATTTTGTAACCATGCCGCTTCCAGTCCACCGCCCGTTCACGGTCATTTCAAACACGTCACTCTGTAACGGTTGTTTTTCACTGTTGCTTGCCCCGTCGGATGGCGAACCGCTCTTCAATTTTTTAGCCGGCCAATGGGTGATGACGCATCTGTTGAATGAAGACGGGACGCCATGGGGGAAGGCGGCGTTTTCCATCGCGAATGCGCCGTCCGAGGCTGATGGGAAGATCGAGCTTGCGATCAAGATCTACGGCGATTTTACGAAGAAAGCATCGCAACTCAAGGTCGGGGAGACGGTGAAGCTCCAAGGGCCCTACGGCGTGTTTACGTTGCGTCCTGGCACGGAACCGCTTATCCTATTCGCAGCCGGGATCGGCATCGCGCCGCTGCGCAGCATGTTGCGTGAGATCATCGCGACCCACGACCCCCGCCCCGTCACGCTCTTCTATACCAACCGCGAACGCAACGCGATCGCCTACGAATCCGAGTTCCGTGAATTCGCAACGGCGCACCCGTCGTTCCGCGCCGTGTTCACCCTGACCGGCGCACACCCATCCGATTGGCAGGATGAGGTCGGCCGCCTCAATGAGGCGATGCTCGCCAAAAACATCATGGACTTCGCACATGCCGAGTACGCCATGTGCGGCACGCGCGAGTTCATGGATACGATCAAGGCGATGTTGGAAGCGAAAGGCGTGGATGTCAAAACCAAGGTCCGTAAAGAATTATTCTCGTAACATTTTTATGCTCAAACGTGCGTTCCCAATTGTCGCATCAGTTGCCGCCCTCTCATTCCTCGGCGCCGGTTGTAACCCGGTCGCGTCCGTCCAGCAAAGTGTCGAAAACAAGATTGGCCAGTCCGTGGCGCAAGGCATTGTGAGCCAGGCAACCGGAGGCAAGGTCAACTTGAACGAGAACGGCAATTCCGTCTCATTCACCGACAATAAGACCGGGGGGACGATGGCTTTTGGCGACAACGTCGCGATCCCGAGTGACTTCCCCAAGGATGCGCCGATCTATCCCGGTGCGACGGCAAACGGCGTCGTGATGCAAAAGACCGGCGACATGAGCGCGTCCCTGACCCTCAAGACAACGGACGACGTGGCCAAGGTTGCCGCGTGGTACGACGCGCAGCTCAAATCCGGCTGGTCACAAGATGAGAGTTCCAATATCAGCGGGATGGAGATCCGGTCCTATTCAAAGGCGGATGCCAAGCTTGACCTGACGATCAGCTCTGGCGGCGATAACGCCGGGAGCTCAATCGTGCTCGTCTACACACCGCAGTCATCGTCCGCACCGTCTTCGACGGATTCGGGCAACTAGGTTGCATCGACAGGCCAAACAAAAAATCCCTGCATGGGGATTTTTTGTTTGGTGGGCGTGCCTGGAGTCGAACCAGGGACCTTCACATTATCAGTGTGACGCTCTAACCATCTGAGCTACACGCCCTTGCTCGGCGACACGAACTGCGTTCCGGTCAGGCGACAGCGCCTTCCCTGCACTCCGTTCGTCGCCTGCGCTTTGCCAGCCGTGGGCTGGCAAGTCTGCCTGCTGGCAGACGGGGATAACGCAGGACAATCGGTGAATTGTGCCAGCAGAGTATAGGGGAATGGGTGTTTTGGCAAGACGCTTTGAGACCTTGCGCCTTTCGGGGTTCCCGGCTATTATTTCGGCGTTCCTATGGGACTTTCCTTCCAAGAAATCGCCATCCGCCTCATTACCGCGACGGTCCTGACGGGCCTGATCGGGATTGAGCGTGAAGTGCGCAAGAAGCCCGCCGGCGTGCGCACCAATGCGCTCATTGGTTTAGGCGCGGCGGTCGTGACGATGTGCGGCTTCTTGATCGCAGCCCAGATGCAAGGTGCAGCCGCAGACCGTATCGCATCGATCGTCGTTGAAGGCATTGGGTTCTTGGGTGCCGGCGTCATCATCCAGTCCTCTGGTGCGGTCCATGGGTTGACGACCGCCGCGACCATGTGGGTTGTCGCGGGGATTGGCATCGCGTGTGGTTTCGGGTTCTATGAAGTCGCGGCTATGGCAACGCTGATCGTCCTCGTCCTGCTCGCGATTTTCGGCCCGCTCGATGCGCGGCTCATGGGAAATGAGGAAGAACGCCAGTCCCACTGGCCATTCAACAAGAAAAAAGTTGACCCCACCACGCCGAGGTAGCTCCCCGGTGAAGTACCGGGCAGGCAGTGGTACCCCTTCGCAGCATCAAATTTTCGCCGAGGTAGCTCAGTGGTAGAGCGAAGGACTGAAAATCCTTGCGTCGCCAGTTCGATCCTGGCTCTCGGCACCACAAAGAAGCGACGGTTTTGGCCGTCGTTTTTTTGTTCTGTCGTCTTGCAAGATAGACGATCCTGCCGTTTCAAGGTTTACTATCTCTCGTATGGAAGAGGTGACGCGCCAGCACACGCAGCTTTCCGTCGGTACACGGAGCCGTTTTGCCGTCATCGAAGCGACTGCCATCGTTGTATCCGTCGCGTGCCAATTAATCTTGTTGTATCGGCTCGTGACGCATCATGATTCGTCTGCGTGGATCGTGTTGTTCTGCTTTGCCTTAGGCTTGCTCACCGCGGATGCGATCACGGGGTTGATCCATTGGGGAGCTGATACGTGGGGAAGCGAGGATGTCCCGTTCGTCGGCAAGATGCTCATCCGTCCGTTCCGTGAACATCATGTCGACCCAACGTCCATCACGCGCCACGATTTTTTGGAAACCAACGGCAATAATTTTTTGGTGTCGCTCGTGGTCGCGGCACCTGCCGCCTTCTTGTCATCGTCTGCCAGCGTCGCCGCATTTTGTTTGAGCCTGTCAGTCGCCGTCTCGTTCACCAACCAGATCCACAAATGGGCACACATGGAGAAACCACCGTTCATCGCATGTACGCTGCAACGCGTACGTCTCGTGTTGACGCGTGAAGGCCACGCCATCCACCACACCTTCCCGCACATGGAAAGTTACAACATCACGAATGGCTGGCTGAACGAGGCGTTTAACCGGATTGGATTTTATCGGAGGTTGGAATGGGTCATCACAAAAACGTCACGGGCGGTCCCGCGGAGGGAGGATTTGAAAAATCTGGAAGCTTGAGTCATATGGCAATTTTTTACACACGCAGAGAAGTAGGGGACAAAGTGATCTATACGCCGATCGGCAAACGCGCGGCGCTCTTTGGGTATGGATGGTTCTTCGTGTTCTTTGCCGCGGTACTGGTTTATTTTGCACATTCGGACAATCCCTTTGCGCTCGTCCTCATGCTGTCGACGTTATTGGCGATGGCCTACATCCCGAGCTTTATCAACTGGGTCGACGGCCTGCCGCATTGGTTCCCGGTGAGCACGGCACGTGACGGTACACGGATCCTCCGCCTGTCTTGGACGGGGCAACAAACCATCATGCGGAAAGAAGACGAAGACCAATATAATAAGGTTCCAGCAACGAGCGGATGGCTTAAGCTTCTCAAAGTTTGTCTGCTGATCGGGTTCGGCTTGTTGTTCTGGTATTGGATGTACCATCAATGAGAGTTGGATATAACAAAAACCTCCCGATTGGGAGGTTTTTGTTTGGAGCGGGTAGCGGGAATCGAACCCGCCTCTCAACCTTGGAAGGGTCGCATAATAGCCACTATACGATACCCGCGAAATTTGTGGCCTTAGCGTAGCCGAAGACGCGGTCGAGATCAATCCCGTCCCTCTCGACAACCACGACGGTTCAGCATATGCTGCCAACACTTTTCAGATCGAATAACGGGCTGTAGCGCAGTTGGTAGCGCACCTGCTTTGGGAGCAGGGGGTCGTGAGTTCGAGTCTCACCAGCCCGACCAATGGAAAAACCGGCATATCGCCGGTTTTTTTGTTGCAAGATTTGCTTGCCAATCAGGCCAGCGACCCGTACTGTTTTGGCATGCGCATCACTCTCGACGCCCGCATGATGGGTCCTGAAAACACGCGTGGGATCGGGCGGTATGTTGAGCAGCTTGTCCGCGCCATGCTTGAAGTCGCGCCAGGCAACCAATACGTCTTGATCGTCCGCCAACCAAACCACCCGTTTGCAGACCATCCATCCGTCGAGACGGTCGTCGCAGATATTCCGTGGTATGGCCTGCGTGAGCAACGGGAAATGACGTCGGTCATTGCCAAGACAAAGCCTGATGTCGTGCATGTGCCGCATTGGAACGTGCCGACGCGCGTTCACAACAATCTCGTCATCACGATCCACGACCTGCTGCTGCGCCATGAACCGGAGAGCGCGAAGATCTCGACGCGCGGGCCGCTCTTACGTCTCGCAAAACGTGCCGGGTATCGCGTGGTCTTGTCCCAAGCGCTGCGTCACGCGAATCGTATCCTTGTGCCGACGCACTTCGTGGAGCAAGACGTCCAAACGCTGTATCCGGCGACCAAAGGCAAGCTCGTAGTGACGGGAGAGGGGATGCCGATGCTCGATGTCGCATCATGGAATCCATCTGATCCACCTTTTTTGCTATATGTCGGTTCTGCCTATCCGCATAAGGGCTTGGCTGACGTGTTTGATGCTTGGCCAAAGATCAGTCGTGATTTCCCGTCCCTGCGTTTCAAGGTCGCGGGTGAGATGGATGTCTTCATGTCTCGGCTGAAAGAGCGGACAACGCACGAACCACTCGCCAACATTGCGTTCCTCGGTCGCGTATCTGACGACGAGCTTGTGAAGTTGTATCGCACGGCTTCGGCCTTCATTTTTCCTTCGCATTTTGAGGGTTTTGGGCTGCCGCCGCTTGAGGCAATCGCGCACGGATGTCCCGTGATTGCGGCGGATGCGCCGGCTACAGTCGAAGTCCTGGGGAAAAGTGCTGCAACCATCTTCCGGCGAGGCGATGTGGATGCTATACTTGGCGCGGTTCATCAGGTTCTCGAACGTCGGGACGAAGCCCATCAAAAAGGGCTTCACGCAGCACCGGAACTCGCGCGGCAACACGATTGGAAACGGACGGCTGAACGCACGCTGCAAGCCTATCTCGAGACCCGATGACCGTTTTTCATGGGAGGACGAAAACGACAATCATCTCCAAACGCCAACGCCGAAAAATCATCGGTGTTGTCTGATGCACTCGAAAACCAACTGTCGCATGTGGTCGAACAAGATGGTGCGACCATCGCCACGCCACGCGGCGTCCGCAAGCGCAAGGCAACATCGTCCAGCCGGTTGTTCAAGAAGCCTGCGCCAACGATGGAAGAGACGGTCACGGACGAAGTCCAAGATCTCGACCGCTCAGCGCTGACAAAACTCGTCAAAGCCAAAGGTGGTTCGCACTCCGCCAAGATCACGATCAAAAAAGGCGCGCACCAACGCAGCCCCTATGTGGTGTCGCTGCGCAACGTGCCGCTGTCTCCCGTCGGTCCGGCGTCCGGTGACCGTCCGGATTTGAAGGCGAACTATGCGCCGGGCGAAGGCTTGAAAGCCTCTGCGTCGCCGGTCAACGCCTATGCCAGCGTGAGCGCCGACCTCACGACCGAGCACGACCCATGGACGACGCGCGACCAGTTCACCTCCGCCTCGTTTGATGAGGCGTATACGCGGGTCTACGGCCGTTTTGACCGCGTCCGTTCGGTCTTTGGCGATGCGGCCAACTCTGTCCGACGCTTGTTCATCCGCGTCGAAACGGCCGAACGCAAAGCAGTCGACGACGTCGAAGAACTGGTGGAAGAATCTGAACGCGCGCCGACATTCTCTTTTGCCCGCGCCTTGGTCGGGTTCCTCGCGCTGGCATTGCTCGTGACTGTCCCAGCAGGGGCCGTCGCGATCTACCGTTCAGTTTCCGCGCAAAAAGCGGTCGCCGCGGGGGATGGCGAAGCCGCCATTAACGAGTTGCTCGCGGCGGCCAATGCGGATTCTGTCGCTTCGTCTGCGGATGATTTGAAGCAAGCCTCCTCCCAATTCCGTTCCGCAGATGCCGAACTGACGCAGAGTAATGCCTTGGCGATCGCCGTCGCGTCCGTGCTGCCAAAAACCTACCACAGTGCCAACGCGTTACTCGAAGCCGGCGACAAGGCGAGCGAAGCTGGTCGCCTCCTCGCGTTGGGTTTTAATAAAGTCTTTGATGACCCCGGCCGCCGCTTGGATGAGCGCTTGGACGTCTTAAGTGATTATTCCAAGAGCGCCTTGCAACTCCTGTCTGACGCGTCAAAAGACGCGTCGAGCATCGACCCGTCGACCATCCCCGCAGCGCAACGCGACAACGCCACGGCCCTCTTCAGCACGCTCAACCAATCAACCCAAGCCGTGCAAGAATTTGCCACGTTGTCTGACGCCTTGTCCGGCATGGTGGGGCGCGACTCGTTGCGCAAGTACCTCGTCATTTTCCAAAACCAAACAGAACTCCGGCCCACAGGCGGCTTCATGGGATCGCTGGCCGAAGTCACGATGGACCAGGGTGCCATCACCGACGTGCACGTGCCGACGGGCGGGACATATGACTTGCAAGGCCAGCTCCTGGCACGCGTCATCCCGCCGCAACCATTGCAGCTCGTCAACGCCTTGTGGCAATTCCAGGACGCCAACTGGTCACCGGATTTTCCGACGAGCGCCGCCAAGATCCGGTGGTTTTGGGACACCTCGCGCCAATCAAGCGTCGACGGCGTGATCGCGATCAACGCAACGTATGTCGAAAAGCTGCTCGACATCACGGGCCCGATCGACATGCCTGATTACGGCAAGACGATCAACTCGTCCAACTTCCTGGCCGAGACGCAAGTAGCCGTCGAGGTTGATTACGACAAGAAAGCCAACACGCCAAAAAAGTTCGTCGGCGATTTGATGAATAAGATCATGGACCGCACCAAGACATTCACCAAGGATGATTGGCTCAAGGTCCTGGCACTCACGAGCGACAGTTTGCAGACCAAAGACATCCAAGTCGCGTTCACGAATCCTGACGAGGAAGCTTTGGCAGAAAAATATGGCTGGAACGGCCGCATGAAAGAGACGTCCGGCGATGCGTTGGCGCTCATCGAAGCCAACATCGGCGGGCAGAAGACCGACGGCTCGATCGCCGAACAAGTGACGCATAATGCCACGATTGCCGATGACGGGTCGATTGAAGACACGGTCACGTTGACGCGTACGCATAATGGGATCAAAGGCCAGCAGTTCAGTGGTGTGCGCAACGTCTCGTATTTGCGCACGTATGTGCCGCAAGGAAGCACGTTGTTGTCGGCGACCGGTTTCAATACGCCAGCCCAATCATTCTTCCAGAAGGTTGATACGACGACGGAAACCCAAGATCCGGACGTCGCTGCCGTAGAGGCAACGGATGTGGATTTTGGCGGCGGCGTCACGGTCAGCCAAGAAGGTTCGCGGACGGTGTTCGGCGGTTGGATGCAACTTGATCCGGGCCAAACGCAAACCATCACCTTGACCTACCGTTTGCCGATGACGACGTCTGACATGCTGGCCAAGCTCGAGGCTGCGCCAGGCGAACCGTCCAGCGACATGTCGCATGGCGCCTACTCGCTCCTGCTCACGAGCCAGTCGGGCAAAGACGACCGCACGTACCAAACGTCCATCAACTACCCGGCGAGCTGGGCCGTCTCATGGAGCCAGGCGGCGTCGTCGACGCCGGGCGTTTTGACCGACGCTGGTACGTGGGACCGTGACCAAGTCGTCGCGGCACTTTTTGCAACTTCCAATGGCCAAATCGGAACCCAAAACGCCTCCGGCAACTGATCCGGTCGGCGGCAAGACGCCGACAACGACGCGGTCAGGCGATATTGAAAAAGGCTTGACCGCTATTTTCCGTCGAGACAATGGCGATGACGCGGATCTCACCACCTTCAAGCGCTACCGCAATTCGCGCTTGGTCTGGGCACTGATCGGCGCTGGGACGTTCCTCGTCATCTTGACGATCGCGGCGTGGATTGGGTTCCTCGTTTTCAACCCGTTGCGCGGCTTCAAAGGCCAAGGCTTCCAGATTACGCTCGATGGCCCACAGCGGATTTCCCTCGGCCAAGAGACCACCTACTTCATCAACTGGCAGAACACGGCCGCCGAACCTCTGGCCAACGCCGAAGTCCGCGTCAGTTTCCCGTCAGATTTTACGATCACGAATGCCGACCCGCCACCAAACGGCGACGCGGACACCTGGCAGCTTGGCGCCGTCCCATACGGCGGCCGCGGCACGATCACCGTCAAAGGGATTTTTACGGGCGCGCTCGGGACGCAAACTGCCATCCAAGCCGTCGGCACCTATCGGCCGGCATCCTACAACAGTGACTTTGAGACGCTTGCCACGCGTAGTATCGAATATGCCGACAGTGTGTTGAACGGCCAGATCGTGGTGCCGCAAACCTCGCTCTCCGGCGACCACATCACGATCAGCTACAACTTGCAGAACCAAGGGACTGATGCATTGAAAGCGTTGCAAGCGCATCTCACGTTGCCCGATGGGTTTGTGGTCGACTCTTCGTCTACGGCGCAGATCAATGGGCAAGTTGCGACGCTGCCAGTCGGGGATTTGGCCGCTGGTGCCTCGACGACCGTTTCCGTGTCTGGTGATTTCGCGTCCGGCGTCTCGGGTGCTGAAGCGGTGCACGCAGATGCCGGGCATCTCACGAACGATGGCACGTTCCAAACTGCGCAATCGTCGGATGCCACGATGACCGTCTTGGCAGGGGATTTGACCCTCAACCTGATCGCCAACGGCTCGACAACTGACCGCGCGATCGGCTTTGGTGACATGCTGCACTTCACCGTCGGGTATGAGAACACCGCGTCTGAAGACCTGAAGAATGTCGCCATCCAGATCCAACTGACGCCCATCACTTCAAGTGGCACGCCGATTACCGTGCCAGCGACGGTGAGCAAGACGTCGGCGATGCCTGTCTTGGTCGACTGGTCACAATTGGATGATGTCGCGTCCGGAACGCAGAGCGGGAATACGTTGTCATGGGACAAAAACGCTGTTGGCGTGCTCGAACGCTTGTCGCCACAGACTGATGGCTCGATTGATTTTTCGGTGCCTGCGTCACAGTTCGCCTCGAGCACGGCAGTTGCTTTCCAAGCCGTCGTCCAGGCCACGGTCGAGTCGGTTGGCGACAGCATCGTGAACCGCACCGTCAAGACCGCTCCCATTACTTTCACCTTCCGCACGGATGCCGACGTCGTGACGAGCGCCCGTTACTTCGCGACTGACGGCACGCAATTGGGATCCGGACCGCTCCCACCGGTCGTCGGACAAAACACCAGTTACCAAATCCAGTGGACGCTCACGAAACATTTGCACGAACTCCAAGACGTCCAAGTGAGCGCCGTCTTGCCGCAAGAAGTCACTTGGCCGAGCACGTCAAATGCATCCGCCGGCAACGTTACTTATGACGAACCGTCGCGCACCGTCACTTGGACGCTTAACCGCTTGCCCTCCGACGTAAACCAAGCAACCGCCGATTTCACGGTCCAACTCACGCCCTCATCAAACGACGTCGGCGCATTCGCTGACTTGTTCGGCGAAACCAAGTTCCAAGCCACGGACGCTGACATCGGCCAGCCGGTCGTCGTCACAAAGCCGGGACTGACGACGAATTTGCAGAATGATCCGGGGGCGAAGAATAAGGGAGTGGTGAAGGCGCAATGAGCCCTCTCTTGTGGATTGTGGGCATGTTACTTGTCGGGGTCCTGGCATTCTTGGCACCCCATCCCGCAACGCTTCCCGGCGCCTGTCGTAATGTCCCCGACGAGTACCAGTGTGTCGTCGCAGCGGCGGAAAAAGCAAAAGATCCAAATCTTTGCACATCGCTCGATGCTGGAAACGACGATGGATGCATGGCTGACGTGTATCGTCAGGTCAACGATCCGTCGATTTGCGATAAGATCACCCATATGGGAGTGAAAGAAAACTGCATCAAGAGTTTTTCCCGAACTAAATAAAAATTGTCATCTCGACCGAAGCGGAGCGCAGTGGAGAGATATTCCATTTGAATACACCAAGCGTGACGTACGCAGCCAATTTGAAGATCTCTCCACGATGGTCGAGATGACATTGTTTTTTATGAGATGTCCATAACAAAAAAACATCCCGTGAAGGATGTTTTTTCATGGTGCGCCCCGAGGGGATCGAACCCCCGACCTCGTGGTTCGAAGCCACGCGCTCTATCCAACTGAGCTAGGGGCGCATTTATTTCTTTTCCGACGACAGGCTCCACCCTTTCGCATCCAACCCGGCTTGTGCGGCGGCGACCTGTGCTTCTTGCTTTGACGTGCCTCGCCCAACTGCGACGAGTTCCTTTTCGAGGAACACGCCGACCGTGAATTCTTTGTTGTGGTCCGGGCCTTTTTCTTCGAGTACGCGGTAGTTTGGCGTGACGCCGAGCAATTCCTGCGCCGTCTCTTGGAACTTGCTCTTGGGATCGACGTAGAGTTCGTTCTTCAGGATGAACGGCAAGTGGTTCAGGATGAATGAGTGGATGAATTTTTCGGCCGCCGGGATGCCGCCGTCCATGTAGATCGCGCCGATGATGGCTTCGATGGCGTTCGCCAAGATGTACATGCGCGCCTTGGAATTGGCGTCGCGCGCCTCGCCCTTGGAGAGCAGCAGGAATTCCTCGAAACGCAACTGGTTGGCGATGCCGGCCAAGGTCTTCGCATTCACGAGCGCTGCGCGCCAGTTAGTGAGTTCGCCCTCAGGGTTCGCGAAGTTCTTGAACAAGTGTTCGGTCACGATCAATTCGAGCACCGCGTCGCCCAGAAACTCCATGCGCTCGTTATGTGTGTATGGGAAATCCGCGTGCTCGTTGAGGTACGAGCGGTGCGTCAGCGCCTGCAAAATGAGGGCGCGATCTTTAAACTTGTAGCCAAGCCGTTCTTCGAGCTCGGTCAAATCTTTGAGGGGATGTACGTCCATAATGGTTATATGAACGACGCCAGCGGAGCAAACGGATTATTCCGTTCCCTTCGTTGAAGCCGTTTCGGGTGATTTAGTCTTTTCGGCGTCTTTCTTTTCCTTTTCTTTGTCTTTCTCTTTGGGCTTGTCCGCTTCTTTTTCGATGCCTTCGGCGACTTGGTTGCGGTACACGGCGCCCAAAACCCCGTTCACGAACTTGCCTGACGATTCGCCGCCAAACGTCTTCGCCAACTCAATCGCTTCGTTAATCGCGACTTTGGATGGGATTTCCGGGTCGTACTTCAACTCGTATGTGCCGATACGCAGCACATTGCGGTCAACGACCGTGATCTTGGCAAGCGGCCAATCAGGCGCAAAACGCGAGATGGTCGCGTCGAGGTCTTCTTGGGTTTCAGCGATCCCTTTGATCAGCTTCTTGGCGAAGTCCTTTTCGTCCAGTTGTGGCGCGAACTCTTCGAGGTTGCGCTCGATGAGTTGGTTCACGTCTGGCTTAAACCCATGAAAATCCCACTCATAGAGGGATTGTAACGCGATAGCGCGGGCAAGATGTCGGTTTGACATACGAAAGGGCGGAAAGAACGAACGGGATTAGTGTTGGTGTCCGTCGTGGTCGTCGTGTGTGGCTTTGGCCTTCTCTTTTTTAGCTGGGGAGGACTTCTTGAGGAGTTTCTCGAGCTTGCGCTTTTGTCCCTTGATGTGGATCGTGTGGCCGTTGTATTCGGTGGCACCAGGCGCAATCCGGTGGGGGAGGTGCGGCACGCCCGTCTTCTTATCCTTCACGATCATCTGCTTTTCCAACGCAAAATGCGAGGCGCGGCGGCGTTTATCGGAGCTTGTTCGGCGGTGTCCAGGAAGACCCATAGCGGAGGTTCTGTGGAGTTCTCAAGATTTATAACGAAAGGATAGCAAAAATAGGATGATTTGACAAGAGGGCAAACCATTGCTTTCGGATCGGCCATCTGGTACGCTCCTGCCAACAAAAACGCCTATGACTGAACAAACCCTCGTATTGGTGAAACCGGACGGCGTCCAGCGCAGCTTGATCGGTGAAATCCTCGCCCGATTGGAGCGCGTCGGCCTCAAGATCGTGGCCCTCAAGATGGTCTTGCCCACACGCGACCAGGCGGACCGCCACTATGCGTTGACCGAAGAATGGATGAAAGCCGTCTACGACAAGGCCAAAGCCAAGTACGAAGCCAACAACCAGCCGTTCCCCTATCCTGACCACGTGGCCTATGGGACGTCCATCAAAAACGGCTTGGTCGAGTTCCTGGTTTCTGCCCCCGTCGTTGCGCTGATCCTCGAGGGCGAACAATCCGTATCACTCACACGCAAGATCGTCGGCGCGACGGAACCTGCGTCATCCGCGCCCGGCACCATCCGCGGTGATTTCTCGCTCGACACCTATGCGCTCTCAAACGCGCAAAGCCGCCCGTTGCGCAACCTGATCCACGCCTCGGGTACGGTCGACGAAGCCAAGAACGAGATGCCGATCTGGTTCGCAGCCAACGAAATCCAAAAAGTGAACGCCGCCCTTGACCCGATCCAGTACGACGAGAAGCGGTTCCAAGCCTAAAATTTCAACAATCAGGAGAAAGCACCGGGCTTGACCAGCGCGGTGTTTTGTTCTTAAGGTGGCAGTCCGCCCTTTTACACAAGGAGTTGGACATGGCAGAAGACAATTCGAATGAGAATGAGATGGATGGCGACCGCCCGACGAGCCCCGAAATCCCGTCGCTGCGGGTTAGTCCAATGGATGCGCAGTGCGAACACGGCATCCCGCGCAAGGACTGCGTGTTCTGCAGCCAGTTGCGCGACAGCGTGCTCGACCTCGAGAAGTGCGAGCCGGGTGGGGGAGGCGGATGACTCCTGAACGCGAAGATTTCTACCAGCATTATCCCAACCTGCTGCCCGAACCGGACGACACGCATTCGATCACGCACGGCGAACGCGTCCGGTTCCAGGTATTCCTCAAGGCGATCGCGGTTGCGCGAAACGCGGCGTGGCGCGGTTGGGACGGCCCCGCAGAATCGTTCGCTGCGCACGAGAGTGCGGCGAGTTGGCGGGCCGTCTACGAGTTCTACCGCAAGACGTACCGTCTCGATCCTGCGGAGTACGAAACGCATTGCGCGTGGTTCGCGGCGTCGGTCAAAGATGCGCATGCCTGCATCCGGCGCACTATCCAAGAGTGCTTCACGGAACCGCACCGCTTGCGCCTCCTCATGACGTCCGACGTCGAGAGCGAGCAGGACCCATTCGAGCTCTTGCGGCTGTGCTGCATGCCGGGCGCGGACATCTTGTCGCGCCGCACGCGTTTTGAGGCTCGGCGGCAGCTGACGCTGGCGCAGCTCTACTTTGAAATGCGCTTGCACGGCGACGCGCCGGATGACCTCGACCGTGACATGGCGGAATTCGACCATGAGTTGAAACGCCATTTCTTCGTGCCCGGTAAGAGCGACAGTTTCCGCATCGTGGCCGAGCTCAACCCCGAGGACCTGTTCCGCGTAAAGAGCCATGACGTCTCGCGGAACGAAAACGTGCCGGATGGCCATTCGACTGAAGAGCGGCTCGTCCTCTATCCCGACGTCCGTTTTTTCCGCGTCGCGCGTGGCCACATCCCGGTCTACTATGAGATGCGCGTCAAAGCCGATGCGCCACTCAAGCTGCTGCGCAAGAACCAGCGCGACACGCGCTCGCTGACCGACTTGCTCGGCGCGAAGTTCGTGTTCTTTTGCGAGCAAGACTTGCTCGATGGCGTCGACCTCATGCGGAGGAAACTCGTGTGCGTGCCGGGCACGGTGTTCGGCGAAGCGTCCAACATCTCGCACGCGGGCGTGCTCGATTCGGCCAACACCAGCTCGGCCAGCGAGTTCCGTGCCTGGAAATACAACGTCTCGTTGTTCGGCCGGTTCTTCGAGCTCCAGTTCATGCTGGCACCCGACTGGATCAACGAGCGCTGCTCGCGTGGCCGTGAGAACCACGCGCTCTACAAGCTCGACACCAACTGCACCAAGCTCTTTCCCAAACTCTTCCCGGCGCCGTTCTACCTTGATTGGGATGACGCCGAACTTCGCGAACAGCTGCATCGCCTCCAATTGGCCCGCATCTGGTCGTGACCTGCCCGCCTTGACGTGTATCGAGGCGGGCTTTTTCTATCTTGACGCCGCCTGCCAGCGGGGACATTGTTTAGGTGTCTGGGGGCCATGGTCGGTGCGAGATTTCGGGCTAAATCGAGTTCTTAGGTCCATGATTCCGGTATCCGCCGTGGCGGAGCGATGACAGACCTGCAGCGTTCACTCTTAGGACGGCACCGCGATGGATCAGTCTGTCGTTTCTGCGTCCTCTGACGATGTGCTCACCTATCGAGCGGAACCGAAAATCTCCCCGGCCCCCTCAGATGCTCGCACTTGCGACTCTGCGCTGCGATCCCTCAGAGGGATCTACGCTCCGGTCGCGTGCTGCGCTTGCTCGTCGGACTCGCAGTTAGGAGAGGCTTTGCTTTTGCAGAGGCTCTTATTTATTTTTTTATGAGGCAAGTTCCACAACCCGGAGAAAAACATTTGACCGCCACGGTGTATGTGATGTCGAGCAACGAACCGCGTCGCGCACTGCTCGTGCACCACAGGCGTTTTGATAAATGGCTGCCGCCCGGCGGCCATGTCGAGTTCGGCGAGAACCCGTACCAAGCCGCTATCCGCGAAGTCAACGAAGAAGCGGGGATTGATGTCTCGTCGTATTTGTCCGCGCCGCAAGATTCAGGCGACCACGCGCTTTTCTTGCCGATGCCAGCCTACCTGTTAGAAGAACATATCCAAACATCTGGAGACGAGCCGGAACATTTTCATATCGACCATGTGTACCTCGTCGAAGTGCCACAAGCCGATGTCGTGCATGACTCGAATGAGTCGCATGACATCGGTTGGTTTACGTATGAAGAAACGTTTGAACTTCCGACGTTTGCGGACGTGCGGATGAGCTTGAAAGAAATTTTTGGGAGATAAACAAAAAGACCCGCATCCGCGGATCTTTTTGTTTGGTCGGGCTACTGGGACTCGAACCCAGGGCCTCTTGCACCCCATGCAAGCGCGATACCAACTTCGCCATAGCCCGATGTTTATTGTTGTCGCCCGATCGTAGCTTGTTCTGTCGGGTAAATCAAGGCTTGTCCATCCACTGAAACCGTGCTTTCATCGCGGTGGTCGACCGGCACGAAAGGAGTATCGGCCATGACGCACTTTCAACGAGCCAAGAACGGTTTCGAGGCTGCGGTCCTGTGGCTCATTCCGGCATGGATCCATCCCAATGTGTTTACGGTGTTGCGGGCACTGCTCGTGATTCCGGTCATCATTTGGAAAGACCTGCCGCCGGTGAGCTTCACCGCACTCGTTGTCTCATCCGTGTTCGACATTCTCGACGGCTGGCTGGCGCGCAAGCGTGGCCTCGTCAGCACCTTCGGCAAGATCTTCGACCCGATCTCGGACAAGATCTTTACCCTCGGCACGTTGTGCTTCGCGTGTTGGGACCGCGTTGACTCACGGATCGCCTGGGCGATTGTCATTGGCGAGGTCCTCCTGACCCTCATCCGCCCGATCCAAATGTTGCGGAAGATCGAGACGGCTGCGAGCGCGTGGGGTTCCGCCAAGACGTGGACGCAAGCCATCGGCCTGGGCTGCATCTTGGTCCATGTGTCCTGGTTTGTCCGCCTCTCTCCGTTCGTCCTTTGCCTTGCGATCTTGATCGCGGGACTCTCACTTTTTGGCCATGTTCGGCGGTTATTTGTCCGTCGTGCCCCGGCCTCACCCTAGTACTGCGGCGTCTCCCTTGAGGCGCCGCTGTTTCGTATCCTTGACAGAACCCTTGCTTTTTCTAGGGATTCCGCTTGTCGGTTGCGCCGAAGCAGCGTACCCTGTGGGTACATTATTCATCTTTTCATTATCCCTATGGGCAAAATGACGAAAGCACAACTCATGCGTGAACTGGCCGAGAAGACGGGCCACACCAAAAAAGATGTCGAAATGATGCTGGAAGCCATGACCGACATGGCCCTCAAAACGGTGAAGTCCGCCGGTGAATTCACGATCCCTGGCATCGGCAAGCTCGTGAAGGTGCACCGCAAGGAGCGCATGGGCCGCAACCCGGCAACGGGCGCCGAGATCAAGATCCCGGCCAAGACGGTCGTGAAATTCCGCGTGGCCAAGGCCGCCAAGGACGCCGTCCTGTAATTGTCAGTTCGGTTTGATCGGTAGGGGCACGACATGTCGTGCCCCTACTTTTTTTTGGCGTTGTCCGATACCATCTTTCTATGCCTGAAACCATGGGTGCATATGCGCCACGCCGTGCAAAACGCGAAGAGACGGAAACCGTCTGCCTGCGTGAAGCACGCGCCGAACTGTTGACGCTCGGCGGTGTGATCGTATTTGCGTTGTGTTGCGTGATCACGGTCGCGGCGTTTGGCGCGTCGCAAGTCATGACCGTCACGGCGCTCCAGCGCGACATCATGTTTGCCTTGGCGTTCCTCGCGTGGCTGTATTTTTTTGACAGCATCACCGAGCGCTTGCGCCTGGTTGACCACGCCGTCGAGTTCACGGCCGCATTCTCGCGCAAGCGCCACATCCCATTGGCCGAGCTCGATGCGATGTTGCTCGTTTACCAAGGCTTTAACCTCGACAAGGGGATTGAGTCTCTCGAATTCCGGCGCCATGGCGCAAAGCCGGACCGTGTTGCGCTCGGCCCATGCTGGCAGCGCCACAAGCTGGAGGAGTTTTTGCATTCCGTCGAGCAAGCCATGCGTGACCCGCATCTTCTCGAAGAGGTTCGGTAGGGGCGCGTGTGCTACGCTATCGCTCGTATGCCGAAAAAATCTTCTTCCAAATCCCTGAAGCTCCGCAAGAAAACGACGACAGAAACCTCTGAGGCCGGCTCCAAACGACTCGTGAATTGGCTGTGCGCCCCCGGCAACGTCTGCCTCCCAATCACCGAAGAACCCGCGTTTACCGAAAGCCCGCAATGGCGCGTCTTCCGCATCATGGCGGAGTTCATTGAAGGGTATGAGTTTCTGGCGAAATTGAAAGGCGAAGTCTCGATCTTCGGCAGCGCGCGCGCCATGCCGAACGACCCGTATTACAAAGCGGCGCGTGAACTCGGTGACCGTCTCGCAAAAATGGGGCACACGGTCGTCACGGGCGGGGGCCCTGGCATCATGGAAGCCGGCAACCGCGGCGCTTTTGAAGGCGGCGGTGATTCTGTCGGGTTGAACATCCAGTTGCCGATCGAGCAGCGCACCAACAAATGGGTCAAGCACGGCATGGGCTTCCACTATTTTTTCACACGCAAAGTCATGCTGTCCGCTGCGTCACAAGCCTACGTGTTTTTTCCCGGCGGCTTCGGCACGCTCGATGAGATGAGCGAGATGGTGACCCTCGTGCAGACGGGCAAGATCCCGAGCAATGTCCCCATCATCCTGTTTGGCAAAGCCTTTTGGCAGCCGTTCCTCGATTGGGTCAATGCGACGGTCTCACGCGAACACCGCTACATCGAAAAAGAAGAAGTCGCCATCATCCAACTTGTCGACTCTGTCGAAGAAGCAATTAAGATCATCAAAAAGACCAAAGAACGTCCCTACGGTTAAGAAAAGTAGATTGACAAAACGCGATTTTTGTGCTATCCTAACCACAGTTAAATCTCTTTTTCCGCAAACCTATGCGCCGATTCCGCAGCGAATCCATGCCAAAGCAAGATCTGCCTCCTAAGCGTCCGACTGGTCGCGTTGGCATGCCTGGAAAGATGGCCGAGCAACAGTTGGGCCTTGGTGGCGGTTCAAAGAAGAAAGAGTCCAAGGGCGGGAAAACCGTCAAAGACCTCGAGAAGAGCATGGGTTTAGGCGGCCCAGAGTTCAACGTAAAAACTCCAAACAAGAAAGAGCGTTTGCCTGGCCGTATCCTCCCGTTCAAGCCCGATGAGCAGTTCATCACGCTGAACGAAGCGAGCCATTACATCAGCGCGAAGCTGGAAGAGCTTAGCAATGGATTTGATGATCTCGTCGGTGAACGTGATGAGATGCTTGCGAGCGGCTTGCCCAAGTCAAAAGTCGCGCAGATTTTTGCGGAGAAGCTGGCCTTGATCAACATGGAACACAAACGCGTGGACCAATTGAGCAAGGAAGTCTACGAGGCCACGATTTCTGACGAAGCCATTGAAGCTCGCATCGAAGGCAGCGAGAACCTCGTCAATAACCCGTACTTCGATACGCAATCCGAAGAACTTGTTGAAGCGAACAACGAACCCGAGCCGAAGGCTGAAGACAAGGAAGAGGAATTGCGTGAGTTGCGCAAAAAGTGGAGCCAGCTTTCTGGGCAACTGAAAGTCGTGATGATGCATTTGAAGGGCACGGCTTCGACCGGCGAATTCAAAAAGAACGCCGCATTGGCGACTGCCAAGAAACTCGAGCAGCCCGTCAACTACCCCAACATCTTTGAGTTGGACATAGAAAAAGCCAACTTGCGTGATGAGTACTTGCGCCAGGCAAAGCAGTTTGAAGAACAGACGCATGCCGAAAAGCGCGACAAGGGCTATGCGGACCAGCTCCATTACCTGACGAACGAACTCGAGGAACTCAACGCGGCGCTCGAAGCCAAGACGCGCGAAGTCGAGTTCTTGCAGAAGATGTCGGGCATGGATTTCCACGAGGCCGCGTAAAATTGAAATAAAAAAGCGCCCCGTCCAGGTGTATCCCGGCGGGGCGTTTTGTATTTGATCCACGGAGGTGTCGCGTCACGCGAGCAGGTTGCGGGCGTGTTGGAGGGCGGTCAGCGCGTCGTGGCGCAAGCGGAGGTTGAGGCGCGGCGTTTGCCGAAGCTTGGCCTCGAGCGCGTTGAGGTAGGCGCGGGCTGCAGGGAGGTCGAGCGTGACCGCCGTCAGCGTCCTAAGCGACGGGATGATCTCCTTGCCATAGGCGAGGACGAAGGGCTTGAGGAGCTGGTTGAAGGCTTCCAGGCTCTTGGCCTGGGTGATGCCCTGGTTGAAGCTCTTGCGGCGGCAACGGATGCAGAAGATGTGTTCGCCGTCCTGCGCGTTGTCATACGCCGTGACCGGCAGCTTGCAGTCGGTGCACGTGCCGACGATCTCGTCTTCGGGTGCGCATGCGTCTGCCGCCGGCGTGGTCGCCATGTCCGGGGGCCTGCTCCACAGTGAAGTGATCGAATCCAGGAACCTGAATGCCCGCATTGTTTCCTCCTGACTTGCGTGGATCTTGAGGGGTGTGAAGGACCAGTCCAACCTGACAGAAAAAACGTCTCCTGTCAAGGAGTATACCTAAACCAAAACCGTCCCGGAAATGGGGACGGTTCTGTTCGTCTGATTTGGATTGTTATTTGGTTGCGGCTTTGGCGCGTTCGATGCGGCGGGCAGCGCGTTTCTGCTTGAGCGTCGGGAGTTCACCGCTCATGGTCTTGGCCATCTTTTTGAGCGTCTTCAGCGTGCGTGCAGACACGCGAACTTTCACGCCGCCGATGCGAACGCTTTGGAGGTTCACGTTTTGGCGATGCTTGGTCGCGATGTTGGAGTGGCTGCGGGAGTTGCCGAAGTTGGCACTCTTGCCAGTCAATTGGTCGATGCGGGACATAGGTCGGTTGAAGTTGGCCGAATCATAGCCTTATGCGCTATTCTTGGCAAGCCCTGACCACGGCTAACGCCCACTATGTTGCTTTCCCTCTTGTTCCAACAACCGATCTTGTTTTTCGCCTGGGCTGCGGCCTTCTTGATTGCGCTGTCATTCCACGAGTTTTCGCATGCCCTGGTCGCCACCTGGTTAGGGGATAACACGGCCAAACGCATGGGCCGGTTGACTTTGAATCCAGTCGCCCACATCGACCCGATCGGCCTGTTAGCTGTCTTCTTGATCGGATTTGGGTGGGGGAAGCCGGTGCCGTACAACCCCTACAACCTCAAATGGCCCAAATGGGGACCAACTGTCGTGGCGGCAGCCGGCCCGATCAGTAACTTGTTCATGGCGTTGGTCACGGGAATTCTGGCGTTTTTGCTTGCCCCCAAGTTTGGCTGCGATAATTTGCTCATCATTTTCCTCTCGATCATGACCGAGCTGAACCTCGCGCTCATGGTGTTTAACCTCATTCCATTGCCGCCGCTGGATGGGTCAAAAGCCCTGCTGGCTGTGTTGGATGGTCCACAATATGCGGGATTTCGGCAGTTCATCGAAACCAAAGGACAGCTTGTCCTCTTTGGCTTGATCTTAATTGACGCGATTTTGGGTATTGGGCTGTTTGCCGGTCTCTTTGCCGGCGCGACCGCAGTTTTCGGGCATATTGTGCCACTTGTCTGCTCAATTTGAATAAACCCACTGCCTCTTGACGGTTCGGCACGTTCGCTGTTATATTTCGGCCACAAATCGCATGCCTACGATCAACCAGCTCATCAAGCAAGGACGCCACGCCAACAAGGCCAAGTCCAAGAGCCCAGCGCTCCAATCGCGCTTCGACTCGCTCCACCGCAAGCGCACCACTTTGAGTGGCGGCGCCTCTTTCATGCGTGGCGTGTGCACCAAGGTCACGACCATGACCCCCAAGAAGCCGAACTCGGCTCTTCGGAAGATTGCGCGTGTCCGTCTCTCAAACGGCATGGAAGTCTCTGCCTACATCCCGGGCGAAGGCCACAACTTGCAGGAGCACTCGATCGTGTTGATCCGCGGTGGCCGTGTGAAAGATCTTCCGGGTGTGCGCTACCACATCGTGCGCGGCGTGTACGACACGCAGGGTGTCTCGAACCGCCGCCGCTCCCGCTCAATTTACGGCAATAAGAAACCGAAAGAGAAGAAATAATTATGCGCGGCAAACAAGCACCCAAACGGAAGATCCTGCCTGACCCGAAGTACCAGTCTCCGGTCGTGGCGAAGCTCGTCAACTACGTGATGTACGGCGGCAAGAAGTCCACGGCCCAAAAGATCGTGTACGGGGCCTTTGATATCATCGAAGCCAAGACCAAGCAGCCGGCAATCGATATTTTTACCACCGCCTACAACAACATCTCGCCCTTGCTTGAAGTGAAGTCCAAGCGCGTCGGCGGCGCCAACTACCAGATCCCGATGCAGGTCCGTGCCGAACGCCGCACACAGCTCGCGTTCCGCTGGCTCCTTCTCGCCGCACGCTCCAAAAAAGGGAAGCCGATGGCCGAAAAACTCGCCACCGAAATCATGGCCGCCGCCGAAAACACGGGCGACGCCGTGAAGAAGAAGCAGGACGTCCAGCGCATGGCCGAGGCCAACCGCGCGTTCGCGCACTTCGCGCGCTAACGCGTATGGACGATGGCCCGCGCGCGTCAGTCCGAGCCTTGGTCGTCGCGGCCGGGCTTTTGGTTTTGATGGGTGCGGGATGTTCGGGGAACCTGTCGCAAGATGTTAGCCAATCTCAAGCAATTGCCTCGAGCGACACGAGCGCAACGTCCACGCCACAGGTTTTGCCTATTCGCTCTTGCCTGACGAACAGTTCCCATATCGATATGGCGGCCTTGTCACAGTGGCAGGGAAGCCAGGTGTACACCTATTTCTCACAGCAAGCCGGTGTGAAATTTGCGGCCGACTTCAATGACGCGATTCAGAAGAAGCTGGACGAAGGATGGCGCTTCTCTGTCGCGTGTAACGAACTGTCGGGACCCCAGCTTTTTTTCGCGATGTATAACCCCGCGACGAGCACAATTCCTTGGCTCGATAAGAAGCAGAATGGCCAGCCGAATATTATTGGCGAATATGCAGAGGCCTATGATGCTGATGGTCTCAATAACGAAGGGAGCTTTATAGAATTCTCTGATCCTGTCGGCATCCCAGGGAAGAACGGCTACGGACAGATCATTGACCTTCAGCTCCAATCGGACGGTCTCGTCAATGGCCTCGCCTCTCGTGACACTGGAAAAGGAACATATGCGGACACGCTGCAACTCGACGAAATCGATCCGAATACTCTCGGTGCAATCAAGACGACGAAAAAACTTACTCTGAAATCAAGCCATTGGACTCAATAACCACTATGCCCCGCGAATACTCTCTCAAAGATACCCGCAACTTCGGGATCATTGCCCACATCGACGCCGGAAAGACCACCGTCTCCGAGCGCGTGTTGTTTTACACCGGCCGCAAGCACAAGATCGGTGAAGTACACGAAGGTGAAGCCACCATGGACTGGATGGAACAGGAGCGCGAGCGCGGCATCACCATCACGGCGGCCGCCACGACCTGTTTTTGGAAAGGCCATCGCCTCAACTTGATCGACACCCCGGGACACATCGACTTCACGATTGAAGTGCAGCGTTCGTTGCGCGTTCTCGACGGCGCCGTCACGGTGTTCGACGGCGTGGCTGGTGTGGAATCGCAATCCGAAACCGTGTGGCGCCAGGCGGATAAGTACCACGTGCCGCGTATCTGTTTTGTGAACAAGCTCGACCGCATGGGCGCGGATTTCGTGAAGGACGTCGCCTCGATCCACGACCGTTTGACCAAGCGCGCCTACCCGATCCAATTGCCGATCGGCGCCGAAGACAAGTTCATCGGGATCATCGACCTGATCACCATGAAAGCGGAAATGTACCGTGACGAGATGGGCCAGGACATCGAAGAAGTCGACGTGCCGGCCGAGATGCTCGACGCCGCCAAAGCCGCGCGCGCCAACCTGCTCGATGCGTTGTCCGAAACCGACGAGGCTTTCATGAACAAGCACCTCGCGGGCGAGGAATTGTCTGTCGAAGAAATCCGCGCGGCGCTCCGCAAGGCCGTCATCGCGCAAGACATGTTCCCGATTTTGTGCGGCTCGGCGCTCAAGAACAAGGGCGTGCAATTTTTGCTCGACGCCGTCACGTATTACCTGCCGTCGCCGCTCGACATCCCGCCGATGCAAGGCCACGCCGTGGATGACGAGGAAAAGATGATCGACTGCAAACCGGACGACGACGCGCCGTTTGCCGCGCTGGCCTTCAAGGTCATGTCCGACCCGTTCGTCGGCAAGCTCGTGTTCTTCCGCGTGTACTCCGGCAACTTGGCCGCGGGCTCCTACGTCTTGAACAGCACCAACGGCGAACGCGAACGCATCGGGCGCATTGTGCGCATGCACTCCAACAACCGCGAAGACGTGGACCACGTGTACGCCGGCGAAATCGCCGCGGCCGTGGGTTTGAAGAGCACGTTCACCGGCCACACGATTTGCGACGAGAACCACCCGATCGTACTGGAATCGATCTCGATCCCGGAACCGGTCATCGAAATCGCCATCGAGCCGAAGACCAAGGCAGACCAGGAAAAGATGGGCGTCGCGCTCCAGAAGCTCGCCGAAGAAGACCCGTCGTTCCGCGTGCGCACCGACGAAGAGACGCTCCAGACGCTCATCGCGGGCATGGGCGAACTCCACCTCGAGATCATCGTCGACCGCATGAAGCGCGAATTCAAAGTCGAAGCCAACGTCGGCAAGCCGCAAGTCTCCTACAAAGAATCGCTCAAGAAAGAAGCCGAAGGCGAAGGCAAGTTCATCCGCCAATCCGGTGGCCGTGGCCAATACGGGCACTGCGTCATCAAGCTGGCGCCGATGGAACGCGGCAAAGGTTACGAGTTCGTCGACGACGTGAAGGGTGGCGTGATCCCGCGCGAGTACATCCAGCCGATCAACAAAGGCATCCAAGAAGCCATGACGCGTGGTGTGATCGCCGGCTACCCGGTGGTCGACATCCAAGCCACGGTGTTCGATGGTTCGTACCACGACGTCGACTCGTCCGAAGCCGCGTTTAAAGTCGCTGCCTCGATGGCCTTCAAGGACGCCTGTGCTAAGGGCGGCATCGCGATCCTCGAGCCGATCATGAAGGTGGAAGTCGTCACCCCGGAACTCTACATGGGTGACGTCATCGGTGACTTGAACTCCAAGCGCGGCCAGGTCAATGAGATGACCGACCGCTCCGGCGCCAAGGTCATCAACGCCTTCGTCCCGCTCGCCGAAATGTTCGGCTACTCGACGTCGCTCCGTTCCATGACCCAAGGCCGCGCCTCCTACTCGATGGAATTCGACCACTACGCCGAGACCCCGCAGAACATCCAGGCGGCGATTGTCGAAGGACGGGCGAAGAAATAAGAATCAGAAAGCGAGCCGCGAGGCTCGCTTTTGATTTGAGGCTCTTTCGCAGGGTTATATTGTTATGTTAGTCTTGAGAAAAGTGATCGCAACATGGAATACACAATAAAATTAAGACGAAACGCGGGTATTCCAGAAGATGAACTTCTGGAGGACTTGATATCCGTTGGCAAGAAATTAAATAAGAAATCGCTGACGATGGATGAGTACGAACAGAACGGCAATTTTAAAAGAGGGGTTTATAAAAGGAGGTTCGGCAGTTGGAACGAAGCATTGCATAAAGCTGGAATGAGTATAGTTAAAAGAGGCAATAATACGATTGGCGAGGAAGATTTATTTAGTAATTTGTCCCAAGTTTGGGACCTTCTTGGGAGACAGCCAAGTCAGGGTGATTTGGATGCTCATTTTTCTCAATTTCATTCTGGCACATACAAAAAAAGATTTGGCACATATAACAATGCTCTTAAGCTTTTTGCCAATTGGGCAGAGGAGGGAGAGAGTATAGCGATAATCCCAGCTACGAATAGAAGTGGAGGAAATTCGGGTCATAAAACTCGACGCGATATCAACCTGAGACTTCGTCATATTGTGCTCCAGAGGGATAGGTACACATGTCAGCATTGCGGATGGTCACCGGCAAAAGAAATTGGTAATAGGACTCTTGAGGTAGATCACATCAAGCCATGGTCGAGGGGCGGTGAAACAATTTTAGAGAATCTGCAAACGCTTTGTTCCGTCTGTAACAAAGGAAAAAGTAATATCTAGATCCTCGGTTTATTTGCGTCAAAATACGTTTTTTTGTTCTTCTTCAAAGAAGCTTTTGTACGGTACCGGGGCCTAATCACTCCAGGAGGCGTGCTTTCTTGCTCATTTTGATATTTTCCTGTTACCTCCCTCCCACGGAGGTCCATTCATGTCCGATCCGCTCATTCGCCATTGGGATCCTGAAAAGAAGTACGAAGGCGCGGTGCTCAAGGTGTACCCGCATTGGTGCCTCGAAATCTCGTGGAACTAGCATACTCTGGGGAGTTACATCATCTTTTGCCGCCGCGAAGGCGTGCGGCTCCAGTCGCAGACGAACGAGGGTGAGATGCTTTCTTTGCCCGGCGTCATGGAAGACATCGAGTGCGCGTTGCGCCGGCACGACCTGTTCCGCGCCGACCACTTCAACTATTTCCAGTTGGGAAACCAGCTCCCGCTGCTGCACCTCCATGGTATCCCGCGCTACAAGAAGGGGGAGATGCGCATCTTCGGGAACCAGCCGTGGACCGACGAAACGCCTGGCGACCTGCCGCAATGGTCACGCATCCGCGTCGACCGCGCGCTCGTCGACATGTTGGTCGCGCAGCTCAAGCCGCTCTTGCCGGAGTGATCTCATCAAAGCCGCCTGCATCTTGGGCGGCTTTTGTTTTGCCGGGCGTGAGCGTATCCTTCAAAAACTATGAGCATGGAGCAGGTGCCGAAAAAGCCGTCGAACCCGTTCGCGGAAAAGAAGGATCAGAAACGGGAAAAGCCGAAGAATCGTCGAGAGGAGTTGTTGGCGATGGCGCGTGCTGCTGAATCGCCGGAAGAGCTGCTCCAGATCGTAAAGGACGCGACGGTCAATGATATTTTTTCTCAAAAGGAAATGCTGGGCACGATCCTGCTCATGGCATTTAGAAAATCGCCCGTGCATTCAGCGACAAGGCTTGAGTCGGCGAAAGAGATGTCGGAGAATGGATTCGTCAATTTGGCGCGTGAAGCGTACGGCACCCTCGCAAAAGAAGAGCCAGATGATGCAGGTATTTTAGAAGCCTATGGCGACGAGATGTTGAGCCGCCGTTCAGATCCTCCGACACAGCTGGAGTACCAGTCGATCATCGACACACTTCATCAAGCCAAGCAAGCGATCCATTCGCAGGCCGCGCAAAAGGGATATCGCGGCGGTCCTCAACTGAACGCGGTGACACGGAAGAAAACAGCGGAGTTGGATAAGAAAATCCAAGAGGCTGAAGAGCGTTTGCGTTTTGCGGAAGGGGAAGATGCAGGGTGGCAAGCGGAACGGGAAGAAGACGCTGACGAGGAGCTTGCCAGTGTGCACGAGGCGTTAAAGGCGAAGAAGATAAATGTCCGCCTCGTACGCAACGCCCTGGATCGCGCGCTTTCGATGTATGTCGCGAACAAGCAGGAGCTTCAGGCGAACACCCGCGACAAAACCTCGATCAAGAAAGACCTCGAACGGATCGACGATAAGCTCGAAGAACTGATGGACCTGAGGCAACAGTTGATCGACCGTGAACGGGGAGAGTAGATTTCGAGTTTTCAGTTGCGTCCGGCGAGGCGGCGGGATTTTTGTTTCAAATTGATTCCATCAGCGCATGAATCCGGCGTACGTCAGACATGCCCCGATAGCGAAGTAGAGAATCCCGTACGCCCAGCAATATTTTTCTACGTTGAAGGCCCGGAACAGGCGCGTGATGCCGTGGTTCGGGGCGAAGATGCACGCGAGGCCGTGCAGGACCCAGATCCAACCCATGAGCGTAACGACAAGAGGGAGGAGACCGGCATTCCAGACGTTGTGCGTGAGCACGATCGAAGCGCCGCCCATGAACACGGCGACGCCGACCATGAACAACGTCGTGCGGTTTTCCGTCATGTCATTGAGGATTTTGATGAAAACCTTACTTTGGAAAAGCATGAACGCTCCGCTTGCAAGCAAGAGCAAGCCGATGAGCTGGGCGAGAAAGGATGTGAGCGGCATATGTATTTTTGTATTGTACTCCATTTAAGAAAAACGACCCCGATCGTATTGACCGGGGCCGAAGAGTTGTGTCGCCGTTTCCAGCTAGACTTCGAGGATGATGTTCTTCACCGAGCCGTACTCGCCGATCTCCGCGAAGGCGAAGCGATCGATCCGGCCCGTGCCGTCGAACGGGCCGAGTGTACGGTAGTTGGGGAATCCGCCGCTGTTGTAGGCCAGCGTGAAGTGCGGCCGCGCGAGCGCGTAGGTGAGCGGTTGGCCGAAGCGCTCGAGGCTCGCGCGTTCGTCGTCGCTCATCTTGAGGCCTTCTTCCGTCGCTTTGGCCGCCGAGCTCCGGTCAAGCGAGTGCGCGAGGTGGAGCGCGGCCAAATGCGCCAGCCGGAGTTCCGGCGTCACCTCGACATCGAGGAACAAAAACTTGCCGCCGTAGACCGCGATCTTGTCGAACAGGATCGGGCTGCCGCACAGCGGCTTCAGCGTGCGCAGGATCATCTCAACTTCCGTGCGAGGGATCTCGCGGAGCTTGCCGTGGTAGAGCGTGATGTGCGCGGTCGTCGTCGAGAATTCGGCGTGGCGCGTGATCTCGTTGTTCTTGATCTGGGGATCAGGCGAGGTGCCGATTGGCCGCCGCCCCAAGTCCCTGACCTTCCGTTCGGTGATGCTGTCCGGCAGCGCGACGATGCCGTACGCGCCAGTGAAAAGGTCCATCTCTTTCCTCCTTGGTTGGATGCGTCCGCATGAAGCCATGGAATTCGTTCGATGTCAATCAGTCACGTATAAAAAATCGACCCCGATCGTGATGACCGGGGTCGAGCGAGTGGCGCCTCATGTGGTTCAGCGCGTGAGGTCGTGTTCGGGGATTTCGCCGCCCGCGACGAGTTGCATGAAGCGGACGAGCAGCTCGGAGAGCTGGTCCTTATCGTCGTCCGACAAGCCACCCCAGACTTCCGGGCCGCTGGTTGCCGCGACGATTTCGTCGGCCGCGATCTCGATGTTGAAGTGCGCGTCGTGCCGCTTTCCGGCAGGCATCTGTTCGAGCGTCTTGCGTTGCGGCGCCCGGATTGCCATCTGGCCGAGCCAGGCGGTGACCCCGAATGGATGCATAATGTTGGGCAGCTCGGGCACGACGCCAAGGCGAACGAGCATGGGCCTCGTGACGTACTTCTCGACGAACCGCAGGATGAGGAGCATCCGGTGGCCGTTGATGGTATAAATGTCGTTCAAGGGACACCTCCTGCAAGCAGGAAAGCAATTTTTTGCGCGAATGTCAACGAATATGTCGATCCCTTGCCTCGGCGTCTCCCATCCTGTTAGATAAGGAAAACTATGTCACTCCAGCGCATTTTTGAATCCGCACGCAAACTTGGCGTGCCTGTCATCATTACTGACCCGGCCGGCCGTGAGCCGCTCGTTGTTTTGCCGCTTGAACAGTTTGAGGCGTTGGCTGGGGAGGGGATGGTCGGCCAGCCGCCGAAAGCGTCTTCTAAGTCGCCCAAAAAGTCGAAAGAAGAGCTTCGCGTAGAGGAGATTTTGGCCGCGCAGGCGATGGACATCGTTGAAGCCCGGATGGACGAAGTGGCCTCGGATTTGGTCGCGCAGGGAGTCGAAGGTTCAGAAACCCCCGGAATTACAGTGGAAGAACGCTTTTACCTCGAACCGGTCGATGACGAAGCGGGAGGCTAGGTTAGCTCTTGCAAGGTTTCAAGACACCTGTTATATTGCTGCTACTCAAATTACTTATTCCTTAGGATTTCGTCCCACGAGGACGACACCTAGTCACGACCATCGTTATGGCGGAAGCCTTCAACCGTTCCAAACCGCACGTGAACGTCGGTACCATCGGTCACGTTGACCACGGCAAGACGACACTCACGGCATCCATCCTCGCCGTCCTCGCCGCCCATGGCGGGAAAGCCCAACATAAGGGCGTGGACGACCTCGACAAAGCCCCGGAATCAAAGTCCCGTGGTATTACGATTGCCACGGCACACGTGGAATACGAAACCGAAAAGCGCCACTATGCGCACGTTGACTGTCCGGGACACGCCGACTACATCAAGAACATGATCACGGGTGCCGCCCAGATGGACGGCGCGATCCTCGTCGTCGCGGCCACGGATGGCCCGATGCCGCAGACCCGCGAACACATCCTGTTGGCCCACCAGATTGGCGTGCCGTCGATCGTCGTCTTCTTGAACAAAGTGGACATGGTTGAAGACCCGGAACTGATCGACCTCGTCGAACAAGAAATCCGCGACCTCTTGAAGAAGTACAACTACCCGGGAGACACCACCCCGATCATCCGTGGTTCGGCCCTCAAAGCCCTGCAAAACCCGGGTGATGAAGAGGCGTCCAAGCCGGTCATGGAGCTCTTGAAGCAGCTCGATGAATATATCCCAGAGCCAGTCCGCGAAACCGACAAGCCGTTCCTCATGCCGGTCGAAGACGTGTTCTCGATTGAAGGCCGCGGCACCGTCGTGACCGGTCGTATTGAGCGCGGCCAGATCAAGATCAACGAAGAAGTCGAAATCGTCGGTCTTGGCGAAACCCGCAAGACCGTCGTGACCGGCATCGAAATGTTCAACAAGCAGCTTGACTCCGGTATGGCCGGTGACAATGCGGGCTTGCTCCTCCGCGGCATCAAGAAGGAAGAAATCGAACGCGGCATGGTGCTGTGCAAGGGCGGTTCGCTCAAGCCACACACCGAATTTTCGGCCGAAGTCTATTGCTTGACGAAGGAAGAAGGCGGCCGCCACAAGCCGTTCGTCACGGGCTACAAGCCGCAATTCTACATCCGTACGACGGACGTCACGGGTGAAGTGAAGCTGCCGGAAGGCGTTGCCATGGTCCAGCCGGGCGACACGGTCAATATCGACGTGACGTTGATTGCCCCCGTCGCCATTGAAGAAAAGATGCGCTTCGCTATCCGCGAAGGCGGCAAGACGGTCGGTGCCGGCGTCGTCACCAAGATCACCAAATAATAACTGGCACATTACGGACAGGACACGACCATGACCGACACCACGACCAAGAAGGCTGCGGCTGCCAAGGACACCACGTCCCGCATCCGCATCAAGATCCGCGCCTTTGACCACAAGATCATCGACCAGTCGACCCGCACGATCATCGATACGGCGGAACGCACGGGTGCGCGCGTGGTCGGTCCTGTCCCGTTGCCAACCGAAAAGAAGAAGTGGACGGTCAACCGTTCCACCTTCGTCCACAAGAACGCCCGTGAACAGTTCGAGATGCGCATCCATAAGCGCATCGTCGACATCATGGACCCGAACGCCAAGACCATCGAAGCCCTGACTTCGTTGAACCTCCCGGCCGGCGTGGACGTCGAAATCAAAATGTAGTTCCCGAGCGCCTTGTGCGCTCCGTCGTCCCTCCGAAGTGTCGGAAGAACGGCAGAGCGCATGAGCTGCTCCGCACCCGAACGGGTTCGTCCCAAGGAGTAAGTTGCTTTCCCGACGCAGCGTCGGGATAAACCTCACCGCGAAGTGAGACTGGCATAACCTCCCTGCAGTGCACGGCCACCGTCCGGTTTCCCCAAATCAGAAAGCCTTTCGTGTTCGCAGAGAGGCCAGAAGCTTGTTCGTGTCTTCAAGGACGCAACCAGGCTTCTGGCTTTTTGCTTCCCGCCTAATTGGGAAGACGGCGATGTCCGCCCCGGTGGACCAATCGTCCGAGGTCAGCTCTCATTCATATCGAGTTATGAAATTCATCCTCGCGAAAAAACTCGAGATGTCACAGGTCTTCCGCCCCGATGGGACGGTGGTTCCGGTTACGCTTGTGCAAGCGGGCCCCTGTGTCGTCACGCAAGTCAAAGACAAGGACTCTGACGGCTACGTCGCGGTCCAAGTCGGGTTCCTTCCGGCGCGAAAAATGTCGCGTCCCAAAGAAGGGCATTTGAAAGACCTCCCCAAGCTGACCGTGCTGCGCGAATTCCGCGTGGACGACGTTGCCTCGTTCAAGCGCGGCGACACCATCGAAGCTGCGACGTTCACGGCCGGTGATACGGTTGACGTGAGCGGCGTGTCCAAAGGCAAAGGGTTCCAAGGCGTCGTCAAGCGCCATGGGTTCCGCGGCCATCCCGCTTCGCACGGCCACAAGGACCAGCTGCGCATGCCGGGTTCGATCGGCGCCGGTGGCGTGCAACACGTCATGAAAGGCCGCCGCATGCCGGGCCGCATGGGAGATGAGAGCGTGACTGTCAAGAATTTGGAGGTCGTCGAACTGCGCGATAACGGCGTGATCGCCTTGAAAGGTGCCGTCCCCGGCGCCCGCAACTCGATCATCGAGATCCGCAGCGTCTAACCGCTATGCCTAACGTCAACGTCTACAACCAAGAAGGCAAAGTCACCGGCTCGCTCGAATTGAACGAGAAGCATTTTGGCGTCAAAGCCAACCCGGGCCTCGTGCACGAAGTCCTCGTCGCGCAGCAAGCGAACGCTCGCCGCTCCATTTCAAATACGAAAACCAAAGGCGAAGTCCGCGGTGGCGGCAAGAAGCCGTGGAAGCAAAAGGGGACGGGCCGCGCCCGCCAAGGTTCGATCCGCTCGCCGCAATGGGTGGGTGGTGGTATTACCTTCGGCCCGCGCGCCGAACGCAACTATTCGGTCAAGGTGAACCGCAAAGCTCGCCAGAAGGCCCTCTTTATGGCGCTGTCCGACAAGGTGGCCACCGAAAAGATGTTCGTGCTCGAGGCGTTTGCCCCGGCCGCGACCAAGACCAAGCACGCCGCCAAGCTCTTCCAGACGCTTCCCGTGACGCGCAAGGCGCTGGTCGTCATCCCGAAGTCGGACCCGTCGTTGCTCCGCATGGTCCGCAACTTGCAAAACGTGAAACTCGTCACCGTCAACTCGCTGAATATCGAAGACGTGTTGAACTACCAGACGCTTGTCTTCTGGAAGGACACGGTCCCGGCGTTTGAAACGCTGTATCGCAACGCATAATATGGCACTCTTCAAGCGCACCAAAAAAGACGCCGACGCCAAGGCTCCTGCCGAGGAACCCAAGAAAAAGGCGCCCGCCAAAACCAAGAAGACGACGGACGAAACCTCGTCCGAAGTGAAGGTCGTCTCGTCGGATGCCAAGGCCGCCAAGTTCGCCGGCACGCTCCTCTCGCCCCGCGTGAGCGAGAAGGCCGCGATCCTCGCGCACAAGGGCGTGTACGTCTTCAATGTCCCGGTGAAGTCCAACAAGATCGAGATCAAGAAAGCCATCGAAGCGTTCTTCAAGGTCAACGTGACGAACGTCCGCACGGTCCGCGGCATCGGCAAGATCGTCCGCCGTGGCCGCACGGCTGGCGCCCGCAATAACTGGAAGAAAGCTCTCGTGACCCTCAAGGCCGGCCAGAAGATTGATGTCTACGAAGGCGTCTAAATTTATGCCAATCAAGAACTACCGCCCCGTCACCAAAGGCCGCCGGCTCTCCTCCGTGCAGGATTTTTCTGACATCACGCGCGATGAGCCGGAAAAGTCATTGATCAAGATCCGCAAGGAATTCGCCGGTCGCACCAACGGGAAGCTCACGGTCCGCCACAAGGGCGGCGGCGCCAAACAGTACGTGCGCGTCATCGACTTCAAGCGCGACAAATATGACATCCCGGCCAAAGTCGATTCTATTGAATACGACCCCAACCGCGGCGCGCGCATCTCGCTCCTCGTCTACAAGGATGGCGAAAAGCGCTACATGATCGCACCGGACCACGTGAAGGTGGGGGAGATCATCGTCTCATCCAAGACTGGTGCCGACATCAAGCCGGGCAACCGCTTGCCGCTCGAAAAGATCCCAGTCGGCGTCATGGTCCACAACGTGGAGCTCGCACCCGGCAAAGGCGGCCAGATCGGCCGCGGAGCAGGAACCGTCATCCAGATCATGGCCATCGAAGGCGATGTCGCGACCCTCAAGTTCCCGTCCGGTGAAACGCGTAACGTCAATAAGCTGTGCATGGCCACCATCGGTTCGGTCTCGAACCCCGACTACCACCTGGTCCGCTGGGGCAAGGCCGGCCGCATGCGCCATCGCGGCATCAAGCCGACGGTGCGTGGCAAGGTCATGAACCCGGTTGACCACCCGCACGGCGGTGGTGAAGGCAAGCACCCAATCGGTATGAAGTATCCGAAGACCAAGTGGGGCAAGCATGCGCTCGGGGTGAAGACCCGCAAGAAGCACCTGCCGTCCGACGCCATGATTCTTTCCCGCCGCCGTTCTAAAAAGAGCTGATCCATATGTCACGAAGCCTCAAAAAAGGACCATTTACCGACGCCAAGCTGTTGGAGAAAGTTGCCAAGCAAAAGCCCGGCGACAAGACCCCGATCAAAACCTGGTCGCGTGCTTCCGTCATTACGCCTGCCATGGTTGGCATGACGTTTGGCGTACATAACGGCAAGCTTCACTTGAACGTCGTGGTCGTCGAAAACATGGTCGGCCACAAGCTCGGTGAATTCTCGCCGACGCGCAAGTTCGTGCGCCATGGTGGAAAGATGCAGAAGTCGATTGAAGGCGCGGAAGGCGCCCCGGTCGCAGCTGCAGCCGCCGCACCGGCCGCCAAACCGGCTCCCAAAAAGAAATAATATATGGACGTCAAAGCATCCCTCCGCCATCTCCGCATGGCGCCCCGCAAAGTCCGGCTCGTGGTCGACGCGATCCGTGACCTTCCGGTTGACCAAGCCGAACTGCGTTTGCAGTTCATCAAGAAGGACGCCTCGCGCCCGGTCTTGAAGCTCCTGCAATCCGCCATCGCCAACGCCGAGCACAACTTCAAGCTCGACCGCTCGAAGCTCTACGTCAAGGCGATCACGGCAGACGCGGGCGTCACGCTCAAGCGTTTCCGTGCCCGTGCCATGGGCCGTGGCGCGCCGATCCGCAAGCGCAGCACGCACATCAACATCGTGCTGTCGGACGAACCGAAGCCGTTGTCGAAGCGCGCCTTGAAGCGTGAAGCCGTCAAAGCCAAGATCGCGGGCAAACCTGCAACCAAAAAAGCGAAAGCGCCAAAGGCCCCGAAGGCCGAAACCGCGCCCGCCGCGAACTAACACGAATCCTATGGGCCACAAAGTCAATCCAAAACTCTTCCGCCTCGGCACGACCACCACCTGGCCGTCGCGCTGGTTTGCGCGCGAAGACACCTACCGTGCACAGTTCAAGCAGGACATCCAGGTCCGCGAGTTCTTCATGAAAGAGCTCAAGGAAGCGTCGGTCAGCCAGGTGTCGATCGAACGCTCACGCGGTTCGCTCACCATCTCGATCGCCACCGCCAAGCCCGGCCTCGTGATCGGCCGCTCCGGCGCCGGCATCGAAGACCTGAAGAAGAAATTTTTGAAAAAGTTTTTCCCGGGCAAGAAGCTCCAATTCCAGCTCAACGTCACGGAAATCTCCAAGGCCTCGCTCGAGTCCGTGCTCGTGGCGCAACAGGTCGTGCAAGAGCTTGAGCGCCGCATGCCATTCCGCCGCGTGCTCAAGATGGCCATCGAACGCGTCAAGAAAGCCGGCGCGCTCGGCGTGAAGATCGCCGTCTCCGGCCGCTTGAACGGCGCCGAAATCGCGCGCCGCGAAAAGCTCGCGTGGGGCAAGATCCCGCTCACCAACTTGCGTGCCGACATCGACTACGGCGTCGACACGGCCCACACCATGGCCGGCGCCATCGGCGTGAAAGTCTGGATCTACCGCGGTGACGTGTTTGAACAAGACAAGCTTGCGCAATACAAGCCGACCACCCCGTCGCGCGACACGCGCCGTGATGACCGCGGCGGTTCACGTCCCGGTGGTTTCCGTGGCCCACGCCCGGACTACCGCGCCCCGCGCCAAGACGCTCCTGCGCCGTCCGTAACCTCGGCCCCGGCCGCCTAACCCCTGCGTATGTTGATCCCCAAGAAAGTCAAACACCGCAAGTGGCACAAGGGCCGCGCGCGCAACATCCGCAAGGCGACCGACAAGATCGAGTTGGCCTTCGGTTCGTACGGCCTCAAGGCCACGTCGCCGGCCTGGATCAGCTCCCAGCAGATCGAAGCCGTGCGCCGCGTGCTGACGCGCTACACCAAGCGCGGCGGCAAGATCTGGATCCGCATCTTCCCGGACAAGCCGATCACCAAGAAAGGCAATGAAGTGCCGATGGGTTCCGGCAAGGGTGCCGTCGACCACTACGTCGTGCCGGTCAAGATCGGAACCATGATGTTTGAGATGGATGGCATCGCGCCCGACCAGGCCAAGGAAGCCTTGGTGCTCGCCGGGTATAAGCTGCCGTGCACGGTCCGGTACATCACCAAAAACTGATATGGAACTCACTGACCTCCGCCAGCGCACCCCCCAAGAGCTCGAACGCCTCGAGCAAGAGCTCCGCGCAAAGCTCCATGACGCCGAGTTTGCCGTCGCCATGCACCAGTCCAAGAAAGTCCGCGACTTGCGCGACTTGAAGCGCGACCTCGCCCGCGTCCTGACGATCCTCCGCCAAACCACCCCAACCGTATGACCACCCCTGAATCCACCACCATGCGCCGCCACCTCGAGGGCATCGTCGTTTCTACGAAGATGGCCAAGACGGTCGTGATCCGCATCGACCGCCGCGTCGCCCACGAGAAGTACGGAAAGTACTTCACGGTGTCGACCAAACTCAAGGTCCACGATGAGAAGGGCGCTGCCCACGTCGGTGACTTGGTTGAGGTCGAAGAGACGCGCCCGCTGTCTAAAGAAAAGCGCTGGCGTTTCGTGCGCACGGTGAAAGCCGCCTAACCAAAACGCTATGGTCCAACATCGCACAATGCTCGCCGTCGCCGACAACTCTGGGGCTAAATTGCTCCAGTGTATCCGCGTGCTCGGCGGTTACCAAAAGCACGCGGCCGGTTTGGGGGACATCGTCACCTGTGTCGTGAAGAGCGCCGACCCACGCGGCGCCGTCAAGAAATCCGACGTCGTGCATGCCGTGCTCGTCCGCGTCCACAAGGAAACGCGCCGCGCTGATGGCACGTACATCCGGTTTGACGACAACGCCGCCGTGATCGTCGACAAGAAGAACAAGGAACCCAAGGGCACGCGCATCTTTGGCCCGGTGGCCCGCGAATTGCGCGCCAAGGGTTTCTCCAAGATTTTGTCCCTGGCCCCGGAAGTCGTCTAAGCCTATGCAAAAACTCCTCATCAAATCAGGCGACCAGGTCAAAGTCCTGGTCGGCAAAGACAAAGGGAAAACCGGCAAGGTCTTGCAGGTGTTTCCCCGTCTCCAACGTGTCGTGGTCGAGGGCGTCAACGCCTCCAAGCGCCACTTGAAGACGCAGAGTGAAGGCCAAAAGGGCCAAGTTGTCGAATTCTTCATGCCCATCCACATCTCGAACGTCCAGCCGATGGGTTCCGACAACAAGCCGGTGCGCCATTCCAAAAAGCCCAAGGCCTAAACGCATATGACGCTCAAAGAACGCTACACCACCGAAGTCCTGCCCAAGCTCCAGACGGAGCTCGGCATTACGAACCCCAACGCCGTGCCGAAAGTCGTGTCTGTCACGCTGTCGGTCGGCTTGTCGCACGGGCTCAAGGACCCCAAGTTCATCGAGATCGCCGAAAGCACTCTGACCCGCATCACGGGCCAGAAGCCGGTCAAGACCAAGGCCAAGAAGTCCATTTCCAACTTCAAGATCCGCGAGGGGATGGCCGTCGGCATGCGTGTCACCTTGCGTGGCGCCCGCATGTGGCACTTCCTCGACAAGTTCCTCAACGTGACGTTCCCGCGCGTGCGCGACTTCCGCGGCATCTCGGCCGCGCACGTCGACGCCACCGGCAACATCTCGATCGGCTTCCGCGAATTCCTGGCCTTCCCCGAGATCCGTCCCGACGAAGTCGAGCGCGTGCACGGGCTCCAAGTCACGGTCACGACGACCGCCAAGACCCGCAAGAACGGCACGGCGCTCCTCAAGGCTCTGGGCTTTCCCTTCAATAACTAGACTATGGCAACCAAATCACAAGTCGCGAAAGCGAACCGCAAACCCAAGTTCTCGACCCGCACCATCCGCCGGTGCTGGCGCTGTGGCCGTCGCCATGGCTTCATCCGGGACTTCGGCATCTGCCGCATCTGTTTCCGTGAGCTCGCCAGCCGCGGCGAACTCCCGGGCGTGACCAAGTCTAGCTGGTAAAAATGTTATGCATACCGACCCCATCAGCGATTTCCTGACCCGCATCCGCAACGCCTACGACGCCCGCCTTGAGACGGTCGCGTTGCCGTCCTCACGCATGAAGCTCATGATCGCCAAGATCCTGCAGCGCGAAGGCTTCGTCGGCGCCGTTGCCGAGAGCGCCGAAGGCAGCAAGAAGACGCTCACCGTCGCCTTGAAGTACAACGGCAAAGAGCCGATGATCCGCGCCATCAAGCGCATCTCGAAGCCTGGCCTGCGCGTGTACCGCGGCGCCGGTGAATTGCCGCGCGTGTTGTCCGACATCGGCATCGCCATTGTCTCGACCTCGGCCGGCGTCATGACCAACAAAGAAGCCCGCAAGCGCAAGCTCGGCGGCGAGATCATTTGCGAAGTCTACTAATATGTCACGCATCGGAAAGAAACCCATCCTCCTCCCGCCAGGCGTTGATGCCACCATCAGCGAGTCGGAAGTGAGCGTCAAAGGACCCAAGGGCACGCTGGCCATCCAGCTGCATCCTTCGGTCTCCGTCTCTCAGTCTGCCGACCCCAAGGCTCTCGACGTCGCGGTCAAGGACGAAACCGACAAGAGCCAGCGCGCGCTCTGGGGGCTCATGCGCCAGCTGATCTCGAACGCCGTCGAAGGCGTGCAGAAGCCGTTTGAGAAGCAGCTCGAATTCGTGGGCGTCGGCTTCAAGGTCGCCGCTGCCGGAGCAGACAAGCTCAACATCGAAGTCGGGTTCTCGCATCCGGTCGTCTTCCAGCTCCCGAAAGGGATCGAGGCCAAAGTCGACAAGCAGATCGTGACGATCATCGGCATCGACAAGCACCTCGTCGGCGAGACCACGGCGCAGATCCGCCGCATCCGCAAGCCGGAACCGTACAAGGGCAAGGGCATCAAGTACACGACTGAAACCATCAAGCGCAAGGCCGGGAAGGCCGCTGCCAAGTCCGCCTAACCATATGAAACGAGCATCCAAAACCGAGAGCAAGGGGCGCCGCATCGCGCGCGTCCGCGCCAAGGTCACCGGCACCGCCGAACGGCCGCGCCTGACCGTGCGCCGCACGTTGGCGCACATCTACGCCCAAGTCATCGACGACAGCGTGGGCAAGACATTGGCGGCCGCTTCTGATGCGGACGTGAAAGCCAAAGGCCTCAAGAAAGCCGAAATCGCCACCGAAGTCGGCAAGATTTTGGCTGAACGCGCCATGGCCAAGAAGGTCTTGAGCGTCGTGTTTGACCGCCGCGATAAGAAATACCACGGACGCGTAAAGGCGCTGGCAGACGGCGCCCGTGCCGGCGGCCTGACGTTTTAAATTTTCCTATTATGACTGACGACATCAAACCAACAGCCCCGGTCGAGCCCAGCTCGGCTCCGGCTCCCGCCCCAGAAGCCCCGGTGGCCACCGGGGCTCCGACTGCAGCAGCCAAAGGCAACGGCCCGCAGAACGCCCGTGGCGGACGCTTTGGGTTCTCGCGTGGTCCGGGTGGTCCTGGCGGACGCGGACGTGGTGGTCCAGGTGGCCGTGGCGGCCGCCCCGGTGGCCCGCGCCGTGATGGCGACCAGCAGGTCGAATCCGATTACGAAGAAAAGAACATCGAAGTCGCGCGCGTGACGCGCGTGACCAAGGGCGGCAAGCGCATGCGCTTCCGCGTGTTGACCGTCATCGGCAACCGCAAGGGCCGCGTCGGCTTTGGCCTCGCCAAAGGCGTCGACGTCGCTGCGGCAACCGCCAAGGCCACGGCCAAAGCACGCAAGTCGCTCATCACCGTCCCGTTGGTGTATGACACCATCCCGCATCCGGTCATGGCAAAGTACGCGGCCGCACAAGTCCTGCTCAAACCAGCCCCGAAAGGCACGGGAGTGAAAGCCGGCGGTGCCGTGCGCATCGTGCTCGAGTTGGCTGGCGTGCCAAACGTCGTGTCCAAGATCCTCGGTTCTGCCAACAAGATCAACAACGTGAAATGCGCTATGATGGCGCTCAAGAAGCTGAAGCTCGCAACCAAGCCTGGCACGGAAGCCGCTTCCTAAACGTATGACACTCTCAATTTCCACGCTCGCGCCGGCCAAAGGCGCACGCAGCAAGTCGTTCCGCATCGGCCGCGGGAATGCTTCGGGCCGCGGCACGACGGCCGGCAAAGGCACCAAAGGCCAACGCGCCCGTTCGGGCGGCCGCAACCGTCTCAAGCTCAAGGGCTTGAAGCAGATGCTGTTGTCGTTCCCCAAGTTGCGCGGTTTCCAGAGCCGGTACACCAAGCCCGTGACGCTGCCTATTGAACGCGTCGAAGCCGCTTTTGCCGCCAACGAGAAGATCGATGTGCGTGCGCTCAAGGCCAAAGGCCTGATGACGAAGTCGTCCTTGCTCGCCAAAGTCGTCGGCACAAACGCCACCAAAGCACTCACCTTCGTCAATGTGCTTGCCAGCGCGCCAGCCAAGGCGGCTGTCGAAAAAGCTGGCGGGTCGTTTACCATGGTCAAAGACAAGAACGAAAAAGCCCCATCATCCAAAACCTCCAAAAAAGCGTCCCGCTAAAATCCTATGTGGGAAAAACTCCAAGCCATCTGGCGCGTGAAGGAAGTCCGTAACGGGCTGCTCTTCGTCTTTGCCATGATGGTGCTGTTCCGGTTTTGCGCACACATCCCACTGCCGGGCATCGACCTCGTCCAGCTGCAACGGTACTTCGCGGCCAACCAAGTCCTCGGCTTGTTGAACCTGTTTTCCGGCGGCACGATCAAGAACTTCGCCGTTGTCGCACTCGGCGTCGCGCCGTACATCACGGCTTCGATCATCTTGCAGCTGCTGACGATGATCGTCCCGCGGCTTGAGGAAATCCAAAAGGAAGGCGAGCAAGGGCAGCAACGCATCAACCAATGGACGCGCTTGCTGACCGTGCCGCTCGCCATCATCCAATCGTTCGGCTTGATCCAGTTGCTCAAGCAGTCCCAATTCCCGATCCTCACCCAGACCGACATCCTGCACCTGATCACGCTCATCTGTACGGTCACGGCCGGCACGGTGTTCCTGATGTGGGTCGGTGAGTTGATCTCCGAAAAGAAAGTCGGCAATGGCGTGTCGCTCATCATCATGGCCGGCATCTTGGCGAGCTTGCCAGGTTCCGTCGGGCAATTGCTCGCGACCTACGATTCGAGCCAGTTCCTGACCTACGCCGCCTACGCGGTCGTCGCCGTCATCACCATCGTCGGCGTCGTGTTCATCACCGAAGGCCAGCGCAACATCCCCGTGCAATATGCGCGCCAAGTGCGCGGCCAAGGCACCGCGACCGGCGGCGTCATGACGAGCTTGCCGTTGCGCGTCAACATGGCAGGCGTCATCCCGATCATCTTCGCCATTTCCATCTTGCTCTTCCCGACCGTCGTCGCGCAGTTCTTCATCAATGCCAAGACCGCGTGGGTCGCGGCCGCTGCGACCTGGATCGTGAACATCGTGCAGAACCAGACGGTCTACGGCGTGGTGTACTTCCTGCTCGTCGTGATCTTCACGTTCTTCTACGCCACGGTCGTGTTCCACCCCGAACAAGTCGCCGAAAACTTGCAGAAGCAGGGTGGTTTCATCCCCGGCATCCGTCCCGGCAAGCCCACGGCGGACTACCTCCAATCGATCGTCAACCGCCTCAACCTGATCGGTGCGCTGTTCTTGGCGACGATTGCCGTCTTGCCGCTGGCGATCCAAGGCGTCGGTGGCTCCAAGACGCTCGCCATCGGCGGCACCTCGCTCCTGATCGTCGTGTCGGTCATCATCGAAGCCGTCAAACAAGTCGAGTCACAGCTCACCATGCGTGAGTACGACGCGTACTAGCAAGACAAAACATCGCCTGCGGGCGATGTTTTCGTTTCAGCCAACTCCAGCTATCCTGTGCCCATATGGCCAACATCAACCTCACCCACGACCAAGTCCGTTCTAAGCTGTTCGGCATGTCCTCCTTGTCCGAGAGCACGCGTAGCTCGGTCGCCGATCTCATCATCCATTTGAGCGATGCGGGGGATTGGTATCCAGAATCGTTTCGTCGGGGGCTGCAGTCGATGCAAGGCCTCGGGAGTTTGACCGACAACCAACGCCACGAATTGGAGAACGTGTTTTTTCCTGGCCACGCGTGGTAAAAGCGTCTGACCATGTCCGAGCAAACCCGTCCGCAACCGAGCGAACGCGCTATGCGCGCAATGTTCGTATTGCTGTTTCTGCTGGGTGGTCTCATCGTGACCTTCGTGGTTTGGCGGATGCAGTTTGCGCCACGGTTAGGCTTTACAGAGGTCACTACGTGGCAATACGCCTTCCTGCTTTTGCTCTTGGTCGGGACCGTGGTGTCAATCGTACGGCGCATCTCATCACGGTTTTTTTGGGAAGTCCTGTTGACGATCACCTTGTTCCTCGGCGTCTGGTATCTTTTTTTGTTGGTGTTGCCCTTGGGCTGGGCGCTCCTCATCGCCGCGGTCCTGACGCTCGCGCATTTTTTGTTGCGTAACGTGTTCCTCCACAACGCATTTTATCTCCTCGGCGCGGCCGGCGTGGCGATTGATTTTGCCGGGTGGCTCTCGCCGGAATTCTTGCTCATCGGGCTTGTGTTGTTTGTCGTGTATGACATGCTTTATGGGCCACCCGGCGGCGCGATCGAGGCGCTGGCAACGCAACTCATGAAGCAGGGGATCGTGCCGGGCGTCGTCATTGCGGACCGTTGGCGCGACCTGCTGGTATCGGTCGACGACGCGATGAAGCGCCATTCGGCACTTTTGGGCGGCGGTGACCTCATCTTGCCGCTGGCACTCGTGGCACGCGCGGCGTTTGCAGGGACGACGCAAGCGCTCATCGTCCTCGCGGGTATCCTGGCCGCCGCCATCATCCTCGCACGTGGCGAGATGACGCATCCTCGCGCGATCTTGCCTGTGCTTGCGTTGGGAGCCGCGTTGCCGTTTGTCGTGCTCCGGTTTTTGGCCCGCATATGAAGAAACACATCCACGCCGTTTTATTCGGCCCACAAGGTTGCGGAAAGGGGACGCAAGGCCAACTGCTTGCCGAACGTTTTGACATCCCGCTGATCGGCGCAGGAGATTTGCTTCGCGACGAGATCCGCGAAAAAACACCACTCGGCGCGATCCTCCAAAGCTATGTTGACAGCGGTTTGTTGGCGCCGGATGAAGTCGTGAATGCCGTGCTCACCCAGCGCATGAAGAAGCTGGACTTGTCGCGCGGTTTCATCCTCGACGGCTACCCGCGCAACGTCGAGCAAGCCATCCAGCTCGACCGCGTACTGAAAATCAACCTGGCGATCTACCTCAAGATCGCCGATGCCGAAGCGGTCCGCCGCTTGCTCGGCCGAAGGCAGTGCGTCCGTTGTAAGACGACCTTCCATCTGCGTGACGTGCCGCCGGCCAAACCGGGCATTTGCAGCGTGTGCGGCGGCAAGCTCGAAGCCCGCGCTGATGACACCGAGGAAGCCATCCGCAAGCGCCTCGCGACGTTTCATTTCATGACCGAGCCACTCGTGACCTACTATCGCCAACACGGTGCCGTGCTCACGGTGAACGGTGAACAGCCCATCCCATATGTGTTTGACGACCTCATCAAGAAGATGGCCAAATTAGGATTTACCAGCTAGGCTGTATCAATATGTCGCTGAAGAAGACGCCACAAGAGATCAAGGACCTGCGCGAAGGCGGAGAGATTTTGTCGCGCGCACTGCGTGCATCTGCGGCCGCCTGCGTCGCTGGAGCCTCGACAGCGGATATCGATGCCATCGCACGTAAAGTCATCGAAGACGCTGGCGGCGTGCCGTCATTCTTGGGCTACCGCATTTCTGCCAATGACCCGCCGTTCCCGTCGACACTTTGCATCTCGATCAACGACGAAGTCGTCCACGGGTTGGCCATCCCGCCGCGCACGGTTAGCGACGGCGACATCGTCGGACTCGACATCGGCTGTTGGTACAAGAAGCTCGCGACCGACATGGCAACGACCGTCATTGTCGGTGACGTGCCGAACAAGACACGCGAGCTGGTCGAAGACACCCGCGAATCCCTCGTCCGCGGCATCAGCGCGGTCAAAGCCGGTGCGTGGATTTCTGACATCGGCGCAGCTGTTGAAGATTACCTCAAACCAAAAAAATACGGCATCGTGAAAGATCTTGTTGGCCATGGCGTCGGGCACGCCGTGCATGAAGAACCGCAAGTCCCGAACTTCCGCGACCCACGTGCACCAAAAGTACGGCTCGAAACCGGAATGGTGCTCGCCATCGAACCGATGGTCACGCTCGGCGATTGGCGCGTCGTCATGAAGGACGACGGTTGGACGATTGCGACGCGGGACCATTCGCTGGCCGCGCATTTTGAAGTCACCATCGCAGTCACCGATGAGGGGTATGAACTGTTGACGCCGTGGCCGGACCGCTAATATGCGTGTCCTTGGCATCGACTATGGGGCAAAACGTGTGGGCATCGCGCTTGGTGATACCGAATCAAAAATTGCCAATCCCTGGGGAACGTTGACTAATGAGGGCGCGTTAGCGCTGATCGCAAAGATCCATGAAATCGTCGTGCGTGACTTGGTCGAAACGATCATCGTTGGCATCCCGCGGCCGTTGCGTGATTCGTCACATGAAAACGAGCAAGTCCGGGAAGTGCGGAAGTTTATCGCCGGGATCGAAGGCCTAGGCGTCCCGGTGCACGAACAAGACGAAACGTTATCGTCCAAGATGGCGGCACGCCAAGCGGCCGAAATGGGGGAGAGGGAAAAACGCGACGATTTAGCGGCTTCCAACATTTTGCAGACGTGGTTAGATAAGCAGTGATGCCCTACCTCCGTGACACGGTCATTGTCCTGAAAAAAGAACCCTACCGCGAACACGACCGGCGTTACACGCTGTACGGCCGTGAGCATGGGTTGTTGGTTGGTGTTGCGCGTGGCTCGTCGTTGCCGGCGTCAAAGCAGGCCGGGCACCTCGAACCGTTCATGGAAGCGCAGGTGATGATCGCTAAAGGCGCAGCGTTCGATAAGCTTGCGGTCGCGGCTGGTTCACGTTTCCCGTTTGATGTCATGCAGCAAAACCGCCTTGCGTTTTTCGCCGTCTGCGGCGCGTTCACGGGGCTCGTCGTCGCGCTCTTGCGTCCCGGCATCGCTGATGAACGGATTTTTTATACGTTGCAAGAGTTGATCACGGTCATGGCGACAACGCCGGAAGAACCGTCGGCGCAACGTGCGCGGTTGCTCTTGTCCGCAGCCACGTTGCGTTTGCTCGACGTGCTCGGGTTTGCGCCGCCCATCGAACGTCCGGCCGAGGGGACATCCTCCGTCCCGTCGCTCGCGCTTGTCTCGTTCATGCGCCGTTCGCCGTTGGCCGACGTGCTGCGCGTCACGGCGACGACCGATGTCCTCGCCGCGGCATCAGGCTTTGTGGAAGCCGCATTGGAAGAAACGCCACTGATCCGTGCACCGCATGGCCCGTTGACGGTCCAGGCGCTCTTGGCGCGGACGTTTTGACAGAAGCCCTAAAAGGCTGGATAGTGGCAGTGTTCCTTTAACCCGCTCCATACGTCCTTCTGACGTGTGGGGTTTTGCCAGAGGTGGTCATGCACCGTCCTTCTGCTGTCGCGCTCCGTTTGGACCGGCATCCCGGGCCCAAGGTCGATTTTCGTACTGTTCCGAGGCGTTATCCGAAGATGGGAGTCGTGCTGCCGTTCCGTCGTCCGCCGCCCCCGTCAGAAATCGAGGCTGTTGTCCCTCCCGTTCCGCCGGCATCGATCGCGGTCGCGCCGGTAGCCGAACCTCCGTTCATGTGGACGGAAGACGCATTCCATGAGGAACGCCAGAGGCCCCACTCACCGCCGATCCCTGCCGCGCAGGCCGTTACGCCTGCGCAAGTGGACAAGGCGGCAAAGGCGTTCCGCAAGGGAGCATTGCGGGTCATCACCAAGGCGACCCAGGCTGCGGCTGCACGGCGTCCGGTCATGCGTTCGGCCCATCATGAGGCGAAGCGTCCCAAGCCGAACCCGACGGCTCCTGTCGCGCGGAAGGTCGAGGCCGAGATTCCACTTCCCGTAGACGATACGGTGTACCTCGAAACCGCCAACCGGGCGATCGAGAAGTTCCGCGCGCCACACGTGCGCGAATGCGAACGTGTCATGTGCTTGGCCCTGTCGGTCCAGCAATCGAGCCGTACCAAGGGCCGTGAGGCGCTGCGCCTGCACCTGGTCGAACAGCTCCGCGCCTGCGTGAATGCGGCGTTGCGGGATCGCGAACCGGTCACCCAGCAACTGCTCCGGTCTGAGTCGAACCGCGTGCTCGGCTTGCTCATCCAATGGGCGTGGGAGACGCTCCGTGATGCCCGTTCGATCCGTGACGAGGAGCAGGTCGCCTGTCGCTTGCGCGGCATGCCGCGCACCGATGTGCGTGAAGTACTGGTAAATGGCAAGCCGTTCTTCTTCGTGGTGGATGAGTATGCGCGGCGTTCGGTGATCATCCGCGACATCATCCCTTCCGAGCGCGAGCTCTGGAGCTGGTTTGACCGCCTGCCGCGGCGCCGTTCCAACCGTTAGCCTGTCTGCCCGTCTCGACACCAGTCGAGGCGGGCTCTTTTATTGTCAAAATAGCGCTGTTTCCGTAAGATAGGTTCTCCTATGGATACCCTGATTTCGAAGTTCCGCGACCACGTCGGCGCGACGGTCACCGTCAAAGGCTGGGCGTATAACGTCCGGTCATCGGGCAGTATCGCGTTCCTCCAAATCCGTGACGGGTCGGGATTCACCCAAGCCGTCATCGCCAAACAAAACGTGGACGAACCGTCTTGGGCCGCAGCGACAGCGGCGACGATCGAGTCATCTGTCGAAGTCACGGGCACCGTGTCCAAGCATCCCAAGCAAGAAGGCGTGTTCGAGTTGCAGGCGACGTCCGTCAAGATCATCCAGCTCGCGCCGGAATATCCCATCGGCAAAAAGGAACATGGGCCCGATTTTTTGCTCGACAACCGCCACCTGTGGCTGCGTGCACCGTCGCAATGGGCGATCCAACGCGTGCGCAACCAGATCATCCTGGCGACATATGATTGGATGCGTGAACATGACTACATCAAGATCGACTCGCCGATCTTCACGCCCAATGCCTGTGAAGGGACGACCGAACTGTTCGAAGTCGATTATTTTGAAGACCGCAAAGCCTACCTCACGCAATCCGGCCAACTCTATCTCGAAGCCGCAATCTCGTCCGTCGGCCGCTGTTTTGATTTTGGTCCTGTCTTCCGTGCGGAGAAGTCGAAGACGCGCCGCCACCTCATCGAATTCTGGATGATGGATGCCGAAGCCGCGTTCGTCGAACATCAAGGGAACATGGAAATCCAAGAGCAACTTGTCTCGTTCATCGTGCAGCGCGTGCTGGAAAACTGCGAGCAAGAATTGAAGATCCTCGAACGCAACGTTGAACCGCTGAAAAACGTGAAAGCACCGTTCTACCGCATCACGCACGCCGAAGCGATCGCGAAGCTCAAAGAGCTGGGAAGCAACATCGGTGAGATGGATGACTTGGGCGCGGACGATGAAACGACGCTCACGAACCTCTATGACAAGCCGATTTTCGTCGAGAAATATCCCACGGCCGTGAAGGCGTTCTACATGAAGCGCGATCCGTCTGACCCGACCCGCGTCTTGAATTCGGACCTGCTTGCGCCTGAAGGGTACGGTGAGATTAGCGGCGGTTCGCAGCGTGAAGATGATTACGCCACGCTCCTCGAGCGCATCAAAGAACACCAGTTGCCCGAAGCCGCGTTCAAGTGGTACCTCGATTTGCGCCAATATGGCTCCGTGCCGCATTCTGGGTTTGGGTTCGGGCTTGAGCGTCTTGTCGCCTGGATCTGCGGCCTCCATCACGTCCGCGAAACCATCCCGTTTCCTCGGCTTTTGAACCGTTTGGAGCCGTAACGCGCACCCATGCTGTCGGGGAAGTGCATCTTTGCTATCCTCTCTCCATGCCTCGAACCCGCTCATCCCGACAACCTAACAAAGGCGTCGCCATCTTTGCGACCATCTTGGTCGTTGTGGGCGTAGTGGCCGTGGTCGCGTTCTCGTCCGAGTTCAATAAGGCGACGACCCCGCCCTCAACGTCCAATCCTGGGACGTCCACTGTCTCGACCCAAACAGCAGGACCCTATGCCTCTGGCACGGTCGTGCTGGTCAACGATAGTGCCGTCACCTTGATGCGTTTGGATGCGACGACCGAGCGCGTCACGGAAGACCAGTTTACCGCGCGTTTTGCAGGAGAAGCGTTGCCCGTCGAAGGCGCAAATGTGGCAAACGGCGCGAAAGCGTATTTCCATCTTCCGTCCGCTTCGTCATCGTCCGCCATCCCGTCACCTGATGGGAAAACGACTGCCGCGATGGATGACGTCAAGAGTGATGGCGCGACCGTGCTCGACATCTCGCCCGTCGGTGGCAGCCCGCAAACGGTGGTCCTGCGGAATGCGGGCGGACAGGCGTTGCAGGATGTCTCCTTCCTCGGGTGGTTGGACAGCCGGACGCTTGCGGTTTCCGCCGTCGCAACAAGCACGTCCGAAGCCTACGCCGTGAGCATCGCTGGTGACGTCACGCCGCTCGCGCCATTGCCCAGCTCGATGGTGTGGGACGATGCGCGCGGCGGTTCGATCTGGTACGGGACAGCCGTCATGGGCCAGGGGATCGAGAGCGAGCCCCAAGGCCCGTCCGAACTCCATCGCATCGCGGCGGACGGCACGGATACGCTCATGACGCGGGATGAAACGCATGTCTACTTGACCGTCGTCCCTGGCCCGAACGGTGCGTTCGCCGTGACGACCGATGACGGGAAGTCATCGTTGCTGGAATCGAGCACGGGTGCCGTGCGCATCTCGCTTGGGACATCGAGGCCGTTGTTTTTCTTGCCAGACGGAACGCTCTTGATGCGTACTGATTATACTATCGCCGTGTTCAATCCGACGGCCCAAACCTCAAAAACGCTTGGCTCTGTCCCCGAGGGCCAGGTCAGCGCATTTTTCTTGCCATGACCCTCGACGCTTCGTTGAAGACGCCGTACACTCCCGTGAGATATGCCTCGTGACAACGCGCGCGATTTGAAAGCCTTTGCGATCATCGGCCTCGTCGGCTTAGTCCTCTTCTTGGGCTTAGCCACCTATCTTGGGTTCTTCGTGCTTGTCCATTTGCGTACGACGCCGAATGCGCCGCAACAGCCCGCGCAGCCCTCGATCTATGATGAGCCGCTGGGCGAGCTGGGCAGCCATTGTGGCGGCTCGCAGCATTTGCCCTGTCGCCCCGGCCTGAGCTGTTCAAACGACCCTTCGATGCCTGACAGCATGGGCGTCTGCAGCCGCGGTTCCGCAACAGGGACTGTCGAATTTACCGGCCAGCCTGGCGACGCCTGTACGTCTGGTACGACGTGTTCGCCAGGATTGTTTTGCAAAGGCCTCGCTTCCAGCGCGGGTTCGTGCGCCACGATCGCCGATGATTCGCCGCACATCCTGTCACTTGAGCTCGGAGGCACGCAGCCGCTCGCAGGCTGGTATCGTGCCAAACCTGGGACAAAAGTGACTGTTACTGTCCAAGCCACGAACGCTGATTCCGCCACCGCCAAATTAGAAAACTTGCCAGGCACCAAAACTGCAGACGCCGGCCTCACCGCATTCCAACAAAGCCCCGGAGGCAACTACAGCGCCACATTCATCATGCCGGACAACTTTTCCGCCTCTCTCCAGGTCACGGTCACGGCCAAGAACGGGGACGAGTCGTCGGTGGCGGTCAAGGTTGGCACCGTCGAATAAACGGGTTACAGTGCTGCGGCATCTATGCCACGCATCCAGAACCGCGAAACCGTCGGCCAAGTCGGCCAAGAAGCCTTGATTTCAGGCTGGGTCAATACCCGCCGCGACATGGGGAAGATCGCTTTCCTCGACATGCGCGACCGCTCGGGCTTGCTCCAAGTCGTGCTTGTCCCATCTGAGCTTGATGAGGCGTCAAACGCCTTGCTGTCTGATATCCGGCCCGAATATTGCCTGGCGATCCGCGGCATCGTCCAAAAACGCGGTGCGAAGCAGGTGAATCCGAACCTCGAAACCGGGGAAGTCGAATTGCTCGCCAAAGAGATCACGCTGTTGAATGCCTCGAAGACGCCGCCGTTTGAATTAGAGGACACATCCGGGATCAACGAAGAGTTGAGGTTGAAATATCGCTACCTTGATTTGCGTTCGTCGCGCATGTTGAAGAATTTGGAATTGCGCGACCGGCTGATCACATTTTTCCGTTCCTACCTCCACGACAAAGGATTTTTGGAAGTCGAGACGCCGTGCCTCACCAAAGGTACGCCCGAAGGTTCGCGTGAATACCTCGTGCCCTCGCGTTTGCATGAGGGTGAGTTTTACGTCCTTCCGCAATCGCCCCAGCAGTTCAAGCAGCTCCTGATGGTCGGCGGGATCGAAAAATATTTCCAGATCGCGCGCTGCTTCCGCGACGAGGACCAACGCGGCGACCGCCAGCCGGAATTCACCCAGCTCGACATGGAGCTGTCGTTCGTCGGGCAAGAGGACGTGATGGCGCTCGTCGAAGGCATGATGCGTGAGATGGTGAAGGTCGTCGCGCCGGAAAAGCGCATCGGCGAAACGCCGTTCCCGCGCATCAGCTACCTCGACTCGATGAACCAATACGGCAGCGACAAGCCCGACTTGCGCAAAGACAAGAATGATCCGAACGAGCTCGCGTTCGTGTGGGTCGTCGACTTCCCGATGTTCGAAACGGACGACGAAGGCGGCGTGCAGGCCGTGCACCATCCGTTCACCTCGCCGAAGATCGAAGACGTCGGGCTGTTGGATTCAGAGCCGCTCAAAGCGCGGGCGAATGCGTATGACCTCGTGCTGAACGGCTACGAAATTTTTGGCGGGTCGATCCGCATCCACACGCGCGAACTCCAGAACAAGGTCTTCCAACTCCTCGGGCTGGATGCAGAGACGATCCAGGCGCGCTTTGGCCACATGCTTGAGGCTTTCGAATACGGCGCGCCGCCGCATGGTGGCATTGCTTCCGGCCTCGACCGCATCGCCATGATCCTGGCCAATGAGCCCAACATCCGGGAAGTCATCCCATTCCCCAAGACCGGTGACGCCCGCGACCCGCTCATGGGCGCACCGTCGGAGATCGAGCAAAAGCGCCTCAACGAGGCCCATATCCAGATCAAGAAAGGTTAAGGTATACTTTCCGTGTGCCGGTGACGTTTCGGATAGAGCGCTTTGAGGGGCCATTAGACCTCCTTTTGCAGTTGGTCGAGTCCCAAGAGCTCAACATCTCAACCGTGTCGTTGGCTGCCGTTGCGGACCAGTTCGTACGCTACGTCGAAGAGGCAAAAACCATCCCGCTCGAAGAAATGGCGGACTTCCTCGTTGTTGCGGCGAAGCTGATTTACATGAAGTCCAAGCTGCTCTTGCCGTCGCTTATCGACCAAGAGCTGGAGGAAGGCCCGGACCTCGAAACGCAATTGCGCCGCTATCGGATGTTCGTCCAAGCGTCGAAAGAGATCGACGAGATGTGGAAGTCCGGTCTGCGTTCGTTCCCGCGCGAACGTCGCGCCATGAAGCAACGTGAACCCAAATTTACGCCGCCGAGCAGCGTCACGGCAGACAGCCTCGCAGAACTGATGCGACGCGTCATCTCGCGCCTCGAGCCGTTGCGGAAGTTGCCGGAGGCCGCGGTCGAGCGCGTCATCAATATCCAAGAGAAGATCGGCAGCTTGCTGAAGCGCATCCGCGAGCATGCGCAGATGACGTTCCACGAGTTCGTCGGCGCCAAGGCATCGAAGCCCGAAGTCGTCGTGAGTTTCTTGGCGCTGCTCGAACTCGTCAAGCAACGGTTCGTGCGTGTGACCCAAGGTGAGATGTTTGAAGACATTTCCATTGAAGCCCATCCAGATGCCTCGGCGCAAGACCCGCTGGCGCATTCATTCGTATGACAACCGACCAACTCCTCGAAGCCATCCTGTTCGCGGCTGCCAAGCCGATGAGCGTCAAGCAACTATGCGACGCTACAGGTGAAAAACCCTACGTCGTCGAGACGGCGTTGGGCGAACTTCGCGTGCGGCTGGATGCGGGGAGCGGCGTGATGCTCCAACAGAACGGCTCATCGTATGAGCTTGTCACCCGTCCTGAAGCCGCGGATGCCGTGGCGCGCGTCGTCACCATGGAAGCGACAGGGGAGCTGACACGGCCGTCACTCGAAGCGTTGACGGTCATCGCCTATTGCGGTCCGATGACGCGGCCGGAACTCGAACAGATCCGCGGCGTGCAGTCGTCGCTCATCTTGCGTAACTTGTTGTTGCGCGGCTTGATCGAAGAAAAAGAGGACACGCGCCTTGGCCAGCCCGTATATTCCGTCACGTTTGATTTTATGAACCACCTGGGTGTCGCGGGTGTCGAAGCGTTGCCCGACTATGCAGTTCTGCGAGGCAACGCAGCAATTTCGGATGTCCTGAAAGGCCTCGAAACCGCATCGACCGACGCTGCGCCTGAATCACCAACAGTCCAACCTCTCGTATGATCGGTACGCTCTTTGGCGCCATCGCGGCGCTCGCCATCCGTGGCCCACAGCCAGACCAAAATGTGATCTTGGCCGTCAGCACATCGTCTGTGGCTGTCGTTGCCGCGAGACCCGCTCCGCCCATCAAAATCAAACCGAACAGCCTTGGCGTGAAAACCTCCAGCCCTTCGGCGTTTGTCGCGGATGTCGGCAGCGGGAGCGTGCTGTTCGCCAAGAACGCGCACGACGTCATGCCAATCGCGAGCCTCACCAAGCTCATGACGGCCATGGTATTCCTCGACATGCATCCCGACCTCACCAAGAAAATCGTGTTCACGGATGCGGACCAAGATAATGAAGAAGCTGTCGTCATCCCGTCTGGCCAAACGCTGACGCAAGAAGACGTCTTGCGGGCGATGCTTGTCGGTTCGGTTAATGCCGCGGCAGCGGCCATTGCGCGTACCTCTGTCGGCACGCCGCAGTTCGTGGCACTTATGAACCAGAAGGCGCATGACCTCGGCCTGTCGAGCCCGGAGTTTTTTGAACCGACCGGCCTCAACCCGGACAACAAGGCAGACGCCGCCGACGTCGCGGCTATGCTCTCGATCGCCACGAGCTATCCGGAAATCCGTGCCATCGCCAAACTTCCGGAAGTCATCGTCCATGGCTTAACGCCCAGCCATGATTACAAGATTGACTCGACCAACTTGCTGTTGCCGACGTACCTGAATAAACCTCCTTATAAGATTGTTGCCGCAAAAACAGGGTCGTTGCCAGAAGCGGGCTACTGCATGGCGCAGATCACAAGCGACGCGCAAGGCCATGAGATCGTCGCGGTCGAGCTCGGCAGCGACAACCATTTTTCACGCTACCAAGATGTCAAAGCGCTCACGACCTGGGCGTTTGATACGTATAGCTGGAAATAACATGACCATCGGCATCGACCTCCGTTGTCTCCCGTCCGACGGTTCGCCGGGAGCCGGTGTTGCGCATGCCTCGCGGTCGCTCGCCAACAAGCTCATCATGCATGGTGGCACGGACGTGTCGTGGGTGTTGTTCTTGCCTCGCGGCGCGTCGCCAAAAGCCGAAGAGCGCTTGCTGCGCGAAAAGACGGCACAGACGCGCATCGTACGGCTGCAGAATGCTGGCGGCGCAGCGTTGCGCCGCGCACTGGCAATCGGCCCGTGTGATGTGCTGTTCGTCCCATCCGGTGCGATCCCGCCCGGACTGGCGATCCCGGCGATCCCGTGGGTCCACGACATCACGATCTTCGACCATCCAGAATGGTTCAGTGAATCATTGCTGCGCCGGCGTATCACGACGACATTGTTCCGCCGTGGCGTGAAGAAAGCGCCACGCATCTTGGCAGTGTCCGACGCGACCAAGCGCGACCTTGTCGAGCACTTCGGTATCGCCGCGTCGAAGATCGACGTCACATTTGAAGGCGGCGATGGCGTACTCGGTTCGTTGCAAGGCGAGTCACTCACCGACGCCAAACAGCGCTCCAAACGCCGGCTGGCGGAACGCGGCGTCACCAACCGTTTCATCTTATGCATGGGCACGCTCGAGCCGCGTAAGAACATCCCGTTCCTGATCGAAGCCTGGTCAAAAGCGCGCGGCCAATTCATGCGCCCGACCGACCTCGTGATCGCCGGTCGTGACGGCTGGAAACTTGCGCCCATCATGCATGCGTTTGATGTCGCAAAAGTCTACGGCCCCGAAGGCGGGTCACGTCTCCATCGCATCGAAGCGCCAAACGACGATGACCGCCGCGACTTGCTCCTTGCTGCCGACCTGGTTGCCGTCCCCTCGCTCTACGAAGGTTTTGGGTTAGTCGCACTCGAGGGCATGCAAGCCGCGAGCGCTGTCCTCGCATCCAACGCCGGCGCCTTGCCCGAAGTCGTCGGCCCAAGCATCCCGACGCTCGCGCCGGACAACATCAAGGCATGGACCAACGCACTTGTCGAACTCATGAATGACGACGCCTCGCGTAAGGGAATCGCCGAATCCGGGAAATCGCGCAGCCAAGGCTTGAGCTGGGAACGCGCAGCAGAGACGGTGTTCCATGCCTTGACGCAAGTTCCAGTCTAAGCTATATTCAGCATACAAATTAACGCGGGATAGAGTCCGCCGCGGCGGAGCAACTCGTCCCTCGATAACAATCCCAACGCGGGATAGAGCAGTTGGCAGCTCGCCAGGCCCATAACCTGGAGGTCGCCGGTTCGAGTCCGGCTCCCGCAACCAAATCAAAAACTCCCAAACGGGAGTTTTTGATTTGCCGACGCAACGTCAGGATGGGGTATACTGCCTATATATGGAAGTAAACCAAAAAGGGATCATCGTTGTACTTGTGGCTATCATTGCGGTGTTGCTGGTTGGAGTCGGAATATTTCTTTTTGAAAATAAAACAGTGGAAATTCCATCAAGCCAAGTCCAGCAAACCACTTCGCAACCGCCGGTCGTCGCGCAGCAAAATCTGGGGAATGGTCCGTCGTCCGGAATGGCGACATATACAAATAGCCAATACGGATTTTCACTTGACTACCCCGTCGAAACGCAAGTCGTCACGAGTACGGGAAACCAAATAGACATCAGCGTAGATACTCCAGAAGGTGGCCGAATCGTCGTCTTCAATCCCGTCGCGACGCAAGGGAGTTTGACGATTGAAGCAGAGCCTTCGGCGAACTGCATGGATACGACATCCGGTGCAGAGCCGACGCATACAACGATCAACGGCTTTGATTTTACGGTCTACGATTTGGACCGAGTCTTGAGCCCGGGATTTACAGCCGTCACGGCGCGGGAATATTGCATCATACGTGGTGCGACAGAATTCAAGCTGATTACGCAAATGCCATACACGGGCACTCCAATCCAGGTAGACCAAGATTCGATCCTGAACCAAATGCTCGCGAGCTTCGGGTTATATTTAATTCCTCGCTAGAGCTATCATGTGCGCATGACCTTTCAAGAAGGAATCTTGTACCACCAGATCACTCCCGCAAAACTGACGACGGATGTGCTGTCAGCCATCGTCGCGTTGTATTTCTTGTGGCTGCATAGTTGGATGTTAGCCATCGTGATCGCGATCTTCCCGCCGATCGTGGCGTCTGTCCTCGTCCTATCGCTGGTTGACCTCGGGCATATCAAAAAATCCAAGGTCGGGAAGTACCTCAAACAGAACATGACTTTTATGATGGAGGTGTTGCGCCTGTTCGGGTTTTTCGTGATGGCGTGGGGCGCGTGGGTACGCCAGCCGGCGGTCCTGGTCTTAGGTGCGGCATTGATCTTATATGGTTGGTTGCATGGGATTGAGCTAAAAAAGTGATGTTGCGAAGCCTTGCCAAATCTCCCGTTACAGGCTATTATCACGCCGCATTGGTACGCCTCCGGCAGCACGCCGGGATAGCTCAGTTGGTTAGAGCGTGGGACTCATAAGCCCGAGGTCGCCGGTTCGAATCCGGCTCCCGGTACCAAACAAAAATCCTCCGAAAGGGGATTTTTTGTTTACACGCTGACTCGCAGGATGTCCGTCACGTCGAGCGCTCCATGATAGAGGATATGCGGCACACGATAATATAGGAGCGGCTTTTTTCTACTTTTGAACCTGTCCTTGAAGTACTCTCTCGTGACATCGGGAATGCCGGAACATCCTTTAATGTCGCCCGCGTTGTATGGCGCGTAGCTGTCCGGGTTCGATTTTCGCTCGGCGTCTGAATACTCGTACAGGTAGATGGTCGTCTGATGAGGATCTAAGAGATGTGGATCGATCTGGAAGAATGTCTTATGGAACATTTCCGGCCTGCCGGATTCCATGAGAGCCTTTTGGAGATCTGCGGGAGGAACGGCGGTAAAATGCAACACGTCATTCCAGAGGCAGCCGAGTGTCGGGATACGGTCAGTGAGAGTTTGTTCACGGCCATCATACTTCCGCACTTCTAATTTGTAGACCTCTGGCATTTTTTCTTTCAGCACGTTTAACGGGTACAGCACCGTGCCTTGCATGTTCGGCGGGACTGCATGATAGAGATGGTCCATGATGTTTTCTGAAGACATGGTGGGCGGGGAGAGAATCGAACTCTCATGACCTTGCGGCCGCGGGATTTTGAGTCCCGTGCGTCTACCAATTCCGCCACTCGCCCAGCATGTATCCAGAATGCCAATGAACCCTTTTCGTGACCGCATCATAGCCATTCGCGCTTGACCCGTCAACGGTAGGGTGCTGCCGACCCCTTGCCCGTTCATCCCTCGCGACGGTACACTTGGCACCATCAGCGAGGACTATGGGACGCATCATTTCGGTCGTGAACCAGAAAGGTGGGGTGGGTAAAACCACGACCGCCATCAATCTTGGCGCGTACTTGGCCGACGCGGGGAAATTCGTATTGATCATCGACCTCGACCCGCAGGCCAATGCGACCTCCGGCATCGGCATTGACCACCGCACGCTTGACCGTGGGTTGTATGAAGCGATCCTTGGCACGGCCCGCATCCGCGATATCATCCAACCGACGGCGCATGAGACGCTGCGCATCGCGCCAGCCACGTCGGCGCTGGCTGGCTTGAACGTCGAGCTCGTAAACATGGAGCGCCGTGAGTTCAAGCTCTACGACGCGTTGCTCGAAATCCGTAACGACTACGATTACATCTTCATCGACTGCCCGCCGACGCTCGGCATGATCACCTTGAACGGCATCGTGGCGGCCGACGAGATTTTAATCCCTGTCCAAGCCGAATACTTTGCGCTCGAAGGATTGAGCCAGCTCCTCGAGACCGTGCAGCTCGTCAAAGAACGCATCCGCCCGGAAGTCGATGTGCTTGGCGCGGTGCTCACGATGTACGACAGCCGCACCAAGCTTTCCGACGACGTGATGACTGAACTTTATAAATACTTCCCGAATAATATTTTCCGCTCCGTGATCCCGCGCAGCGTGCGACTTGCGGAAGCACCGTCGTTCGGCCGCTCGATTTTGTCATTTGATGATTCATCCAAAGGCGCCAAAGCCTACGAACGCCTCGCACGCGAGATCATCGACGGCGAAGCGGAGCGGCTGTACGCCGTCTAACCTATGGCATTCGGACGGCAATCCGGCTTAGGCCGAGGCTTAGGCGCGATCATCCCGCCAAAAGTTTCGATGTCGCCGAGTTCGTCTGCGCAATCTGACATCCCTTCGTCTTCAGTTGAAGAGCCGCGCCTCGTTGACGAACGACCACGGCCCAACACCAACGAGATCCACCAGATCCCACTTGAGCTGATCGACCCGAACCCGCACCAGCCGCGCGTCCATTTTGACCATGCGGATTTGGAAGACCTCGTCACCTCGATCCAAACGCATGGCGTGATGCAGCCGATCATCGTGACGCCAAAGTCCGATGGCCGCTACGAGCTCATCGCGGGTGAACGCCGCACGCGTGCGTCCAAAGTCGCGGGGCGCGATACGATCCCGGCCATCGTCCGCACGGCGACCGACCAGCAGAAACTCGAGCTGGCGCTCATCGAAAACATTCAGCGCCAAGATTTGAATGCCATCGAAGAAGCGCACGCCTACCTCCGCCTGCAAAACGAGTTCGCGCTGACGCAGGATGAAATCGGCATTCGCGTCGGCAAGAGCCGGCCGCAGGTCGCCAACATCATCCGCTTGTTGCAACTCCCAGACGAGATCCAACAAGCATTGATGGAGAAAAAGATTTCCGCCTCCAACGCACGCACCCTGTTGTCATTGCCGTCCGACGACGAGCGTATGGCCATGTTCCGCGTAATGCTCGAAGGCAACTTCACCGTCCGCCAGACCGAAGCCCGCATCCCGCACAAACGCACCGCCCGCGCGTCATTCGTGGACCCGAATGTCATCTCGGCTGAAATGGAAATGCGCAACGCACTCGGCACAAAAGTCCTCGTCAAGCGCGACCCGCGCGGCGAAGGCGAGATCCGGATTACCTTTTTGAATGACGAGGATTTTCAAACGATCCGAAAGAAAATCGTGGGGGAGTAGTTCTACTTTTTCAGTAGTTTTCCTGGCAGCACGCCTTTGATCCAGTCACCGATGCGCGAACGGGCGTATTGGCGGATTTTTTGTTTGGCGTGGCGCGTCTTGGCGAACTTGATCCAGTCGGGATTCGGGCCTTTGCGGCTCTTGTCCGTGATGATCTCGACGATGTCGCCGCTCTTGAGCGTCCGGTCGAGCGCGGAAATCTCGTCATTCACTTTGGCGGATGAGCAGGTGTTACCGATGTCGGTATGGATGGCGTAGGCAAAATCGACGGGCGTCGAATCTTCGGGCAAGTCGATGACGTCGCCTTCGGGCGTGAACACGAAGATGCGATCCTTAAAGATGTCGATCTTGATCTCCTCGAGTGACTTGATGTATTGCTGCTTGTCCGAGACTTCGCGTTGGATGTCGGCGAGTTGCGTGACCCAATCGATGCGTTGTGCATCGGTCTTGTCTACTGCTTTCCCCTTGGTTTCGTCGTACGACCAGTGCGCCGCGATACCGAATTCGGCGTTCAGGTGCATCTCTTCCGTCCGGATTTGGAACTCTACGATCTCGCCATCGTCGCAGAAGACGGTCGTATGCAATGATCGGTAGCCGTTGGGTTTCGGCTGCGCGATGTAATCCTTGATGCGGCCTTTAAGCGGTGTCCAACGGCCATGTACGACGCCGAGCGCCGCATAACAATCCGCCACGTTTTTGACGATCACGCGTACGGCGATGATGTCATAGATGCGCGCGATGTTGCGGTCGTTCTTGAGCAACTTGCGGTAGAGCGAATACAAATGCTTGGAACGGCCGTGGACTTCCACGCTCTGCACGTTTGCGCCTTTCAAGTCCTCGCGGACCTTCGCCATGATGCGTTCCAAGTAGGCGTCTTGGCTGCTGGCCGTCGTTTGTGCGAGGTTACGTGTCCATTCGAATTCTTTAGGGTAGACGTATTTGAACGCGGCATCTTCCAGCCGGCCTTTCATCTCGCCCATGCCCAACCGATTGGCGATTGGCGAATAGATCTCAAGGCTCTCGAGCGCGATGCGGTACTGTTTTTTATACGGGATCGCGTCGAGCGTCTCGAGGTTGTGCAGCCGGTCGGCGAACTTGATGATCACGACGCGCACGTCCTCGGCCATGGCGAGGAACATCTTCCTCAAATTTTCGATGTAGCGTTCGACGCCGCGGTATTTGATGTGCCCAAGTTTGGTGATGCCTTCGACGAGCTTGGCGACTTCTGGCCCAAACGCGGCTTCGACGTCTTCCAACGTCCGCGCGGTGTCTTCGGGCACGTCGTGCAATAGGCCGGCAATGATGATGGGCGGCTGCAAGTGCATCTCGGCCAAGGTGAATGCCGTCGCCAGCGGGTGCACGATATAGGGTTCGCCATTGGCGCGCTTTTGTTCCTTATGCGCATCCGCCGCAAACGTATAGGCCTCACGAATACGGCCTAAATCCGCGTCTGGATCATAGGTCCCGACGAGTTCGAGAAGTTGGTCGATGTTGCGTGCCATCTGACCCATCCTACTCAACAAAACCACGATGGGCAACACGTGGACGAATGGCCGGATTTTCCGTATCCTATCGTCAACCCTATGGCAGACGCGCCAAACGTTGAACTCCAAACTTCACCAGCCGAACAGCCCCCGATACCCGGGGCCAAAGAGCGGATCGAGGCGATGCTTGAAAATCCGGCAAAGACGGATGCAGAGGTCGCCGAGACAGGCAATAATGCGGTGACCGAAATCAAAGAATATACCAAGATTGCCGATGACCCTGCGGTGAAGGCCCAAGCTGACGCGATTGAGCAAGAGATACTGCAGAAGATCGGGACTGCTCAAGCAGAAATCAAGCGCATACGGGTTGGCGAAGTAAAAAAGCCTGCCCAAGAGATGACCCCTGAAGAAGCGCGGGCGCTTGGTGACACGTTCACGAAAATTGGCAATGAGGCTGCGGCCGCGCGCAAGGGAACTTCTTCCTCAGAAGAAGCTGTCGGAAGCGTCGAAGCACCGGCGGCGCAGGCTAAGGCTCCCCAAGAGTCCGTCGTAGAAGCGCCGAGTGCGCCTGAGGCTCCGGCAGAAAAGGAAACGCCAGCGGTCGGGGAGCTTGCGAAAAAATTGTCCGAAATTGTTGTAAATTACCAAAACGAGAAAACGCCGCTCAAGGTGCTGCAACGGCAGTTGGTTAAATTAATGGCCGAAGCGCATCCGGACAAAACACCAGACAATGCGCAAGCGAAAGATGCCTTTGTCCTAATGAGCCAGTTGAACGAGCAGATGAAACTGACGGCCGACAGCGGGAAAGTCGGTGATGTCAGTGCAGTCCAAAAAGGGATCGAGGCGTTGTCCGTGGCGAAAACGGAACAAGCTGAACCGTCGGCGCAAGAAGTCGACCAGGAATTTTCACGCATGCATGCGGAAGCGATGGGCGAGAAGCTCGATCCGAAAGAGCTGTCGGACAAGGCGATGGACTTAGCGCGAGCGGCCGCACAGCATGGCGGCGCCCTGACGTCCGAGCAGTCGGATGCGTGGATGGCGATCAGCGAACAAGCGGAGCAATTGGAAAAAGAAGGGAAGTCCGTCGTGTCACTTTCGAGGTTGAAGCGCGCATTCGATTCGAATGTCGGGAATCCGGTTGGGTTGCTCGAGGCCTTGAGTGTTTTCTCCTCAGAAATTCCTGATGCCGGTTTTACGTCCGATGAGATCGAAAGACAGCTGCAAGAAAAAGCCACGGAAACGTCTGGACAGCCGGCCAAGTTGGCGGATCTCGCTGGGCGGCTTGCGCAAGGGCTGATGGGGTCTGGTGGCGAAACCGGTGGGGTCGCAGCTTCATTCAGGGCATTGCAGGATGACTTCGAGAACGCCAGCTCACGTGCGCCAAATGGCAGCCCCGAATGGCAGGATCTTGCGACCGTCGTCAGCTTGCTGAAGAGCGCCATGGATACGCGCCTGTCGCCGACCGCGGCTGACCGCTTGCGTGTCTTGAAAGTCTTTGCCGAAGATGCGCCGGAGCTTGCGGCGGCACATGGGATCACGCTGGATACGCTCGACGAGCAGCTCGCAAAACTCCCGGCATTTTCGCCGGAAGAAAATGCTGTTTCCACGAATGTCGCAGAGACCGTCGCTGTGGGCGGCCCGCAAGCAGAGGTTGCCGCGGAAGTGGCTTCGTCCGAGTCGGTTGCCAGTGGCGAAGACCCGTTGCGCATGGTCAAGAAACTCGGTGAAGAAGCGGAGTCGGCGTTCGCGGCCGGGGATGAAGGCCGTTTGAAAATCGCTGTCGGCGAAATCGAAGGCAGGATCAATGGCCAAATCGCATCACGGCAAAAAGAACTCGAAGGCCTGTATGCCGTGTCGTCAACGGAGCGCACGCCAGAAATGCAGAGCAAGATCGACAGCCTCGAATATTCCAACGCCATCGACCGCAAGACGCTGGATCTGAGGAACACCCAGCTCGACCTCATTACCCTCCAAAAAGAGAAGAAGCAGGTCGATGCGGATGTCGCGTCCGTCCAAGAAGAGCTGAAAGCGTTTGAAGGCCAACAGTCGCACAACTTGTTGGCGCAGAATGCGGAAGAAGGCCGTGTATTGGCACGCGTCGAGGCGGATCCCAAGACGGAACTCGAGCAGAAGCTCCAAGGACTCCTGGCGAAACAGAAAGACTTGGCCGATCAGGTCGGCAAAGCGGAAGGCCAAATGACTGAGCTGTCAGATACGATCCTCCAATTAGGCCGCTTGCTTGAACGGTCGAAGCTTGAGCAGAAACGGGACGAGAAGCAGCCAAAGAGTCCAAGCGGAATAGGCGACGCCAGCGCTTCGTTTACGAACGGGGAAGACTATTCCTCCGGTTCTTCGGGCCGTGGAGGCTCAAATGATATTGCCTCGGCGGGAGGGGACAAGAAGCCCGGGATCATCGGGCATGCCGCAGGCCTGCTCGACGACATGGCTCGCCCACACGGTTCCGTTTAGCTTTCGTCTTCAATCTTCCGCGTATAACCGCAACCGTCATTCGGGCACGAGATTTTTGATTTGCCTTTCTGAACCAATGTTGGATAACCACACGTCGGGCACTTCTCACCGGTCGGCCTGTCCCAAAACGCCTGGTCGCATTCCGGATAGCGGTTGCAGGAATAGAAGATTTTCCCTTTCTTTGAGCGGCGTTCGGCAATCAGTCCTTTACCGCACTTGGGGCAGGTGATCGGGTTGCCGTTGGCGTCTTTCGGCAGGACTTCGATGTTCTTAATGTTCTTGCATTCGGGGTAACGCGAACACGAAAGGAACGGGCCAAAGCGCCCGACCTTCTTGACCATTGGTGCGCCACAGGTTTCGCAGATCTCGTCCGTCGGTTCCGGTTTCGGCGGGGCGGCTTCGCCTTTGAGCGGCTTGGTATTCTTGCACGTCGGATAATTCGTGCAGGCGAGGAAACGGCCAAAGCGCCCGCGCTTCACGGTCATCGGGCTGCCGCACTTGTCGCAGACTTGGCCTTCGGCCTCTTTTTCTTGCTCCTTGGCAACCGCTTCTTCCTCTTTTTTCAGCGTCTGGTGGAACGGTCCGTAGAACGCCTCGAGCAACGGGCGCCATTCCATCTGGCCTTCGGCGATCTTGTCGAGCGAGTTTTCCATGCGCGAGGTGAATTCCAAATCCACGATGGCAGGGAAGTGTTTGACCAAGATGTCGGTCACGTCAAAACCCACGAGCGTCGGGCCGAGGCGCTTCTTGTCGTCGCGTTCCACATAGCCGCGGTCAATGATCGTGGAGATCGTTGGCGCATACGTTGATGGGCGGCCGATGCCGGATTCTTCCAAAGCTTTGACGATGGTTGCGTCCGAATAGCGTGCTGGCGGTTCGGTGAAGTGCTGCTTGCCTTCGATGTCCGTCGAATGGACTTTGCCGCCTTCGACGAGTGCGGGCAGAAATTTTTCCTTGTCTTGGTCTGGATAGAGTTTTAAATACCCGTCGAACATCACGCGTTGGCCGGTCGCTCGGAACGTCGCGCGGCCGGAGGTGAGGTCGGCTGACGTGCCTTGCAGTTTTGCGGCCGGCATCTGTGTGGCCACGGCGCGCTGCCAGATCAGTTCGTACAACTTCAATTCACCAGGATCCAAATACAACGCGACGTCTTTCGGCGTGCGGCTCGGGTCGGTCGGGCGGATGGCTTCGTGGGCTTCTTGCGCGCCTTTGCTTTTCGTCTTGTATTTGCGCGGTTCGTCGAGGCGATAGTCCTTCCCATATTCCGCTTCCAAGAATCCCGCCGCGTCTTTCACGAACTTGTCGGCCAAGTTCACCGAGTCGGTACGCATGTAAGTGATCAAACCAACGGCGCCCTTTTCGCCCAGCTCCTTACCTTCATACAAATGCTGTGCGATGGTCATCGTCTGCTTCGACGAAAAACCGAGTCGCTTGTTGGCGTCTTGTTGTAGCGTCGAGGTCGTGAACGGGGCAGGCGGCTGGACGTTGCGTTCTTTTGATTCGACTGCCGTGATCGTGAACGGCTTGCCCGTGACTTCCTCGACGATTTTTTGCGCGTCTTCCTTGGTCTTGAGCGCCATCTTGTCGAGCGTCTTGCCATCGAGCGCGTTCAATTTCCCTTCAAATGTCGTGTCGTCTTTTTCGGCCTTGAATGTGCCTTCGACCGACCAATATTCTTCTGGCTTGAAGGCCAGGATTTCGCGTTCGCGTTCCACGATCAAACGCAACGCCACGGATTGCACGCGGCCCGCAGACAATCCGCGGCGCACGTTGCGCCACAAGAAGGGGCTCAATTCGTAACCCACCAAACGGTCCAAAATGCGGCGCGCTTGCTGCGCGTCGATCAAATGCATGTCCAAATGCCGCGGGTTTTCGATCGCGTGCTTGATCGCTTCTTCGGTAATTTCGTGGAACGTGATGCGCTGCGCCTTGGCGATGTCGACGTCCAAAATATTCGCCACGTGCCATGAGATGGCTTCCCCTTCGCGGTCTTCATCCGTCGCCAGCAGGATGTGCTTCGCCTTTTTGGCGGCCGTCTGGAGTTCTTTCACTTTCGCCTTCTTGTCCGTCGGGATGACGTATTCCGGCTCGAACCCGTGTTCCACGTCGACGCCGATCTTGGATTTCGGCAAGTCGCGCACATGGCCATAACTGGCGAGGACTTTGTAGTCCTTGCCCAAAAAGCGCGCGATGGTTTTGGCTTTGGTCGGAGATTCGACGATGACGAGATCCATAAGAGGTTGCTGAAAGATATCAGAGTTGAAGCCTGTTCTACCAGGAAGCAAGCCAAAAGTCAATCAGTGGCCGTACGTGCAGCATGTGCCCGCGCGGCTATTTTCCCAGATTCTTGCGTAATACAACCGTAGAGTTCGAGGTTGGTGATGGCCATGGAAACCGTCGAGACGGGAAGTGCCAATTCGCGCGCCAACTCGTCGATTTGGCGTGGGTAGGTGAGATGCTTGAGGAGCGTCCGTTCGTCTTCCGTCAGGTCAAAGGCGGGGAGCGCCTGCTGCACGGGTGCAGGCGCATTGCCGAGCGACAGTAAGATGTCTGCCGTCGCGAGGCAGGGGATGGCACCCATCGCGAGCAAGCGGTTCGTCCCGGCGGATTGGGGTGACGTGATCGGGCCTGGAACAGCGAAGACGTCGCGGTTCTCGTCCAAGGCAAGATGCGCCGTGATAAGCGACCCAGACGCTTCTGCCGCTTCTACGATGACTGTGGCTTTGGCGAGCGAGGCAATGATGCGGTTACGCAGCGGGAAGTTGAATTTGCGCCCTTCCGTCCCGGGTGGGAATTCAGAAATGATTGTTCCGCCGTTTTCGAGGATCCGTCGGCTAAGGCCGAGATTATGCCGCGGATAGAGCGTCGCGTCATCCACGCCCGATCCAAGGACGGCGAGCGCATATCCGCCGGCGTCGAGCACGCCTTCGTGCGCCGCGGCGTCGATGCCAAGTGCAAGCCCGGAAACGATCCCGATCCCTGCCTGCGCCAGTTCCCGTCCCAATGTCATGGCGATGTTTTTCCCATACGGCGTCATGTCACGCGTGCCGACCAGTGCGACGAACGTCTGCTTCGAAGGGATCGTGGCGCCGCGCAGGAACAGCGCAAACGGTGGGTCGGATGATTCGCGCAAGATTTGTGGGTAATCTTGATTTTCAAACAAGACGAAAGAAATATTTTCGTGTTCGAGTTTTTCGGCGAGCGTCAGTGGGTCGGTTGCCCGTCGGAACTCGAGGAATTTTTCGATGACTCTTGTTCCGTGGCCCATCTCTTCCAACATATCCGGTTTGACGGCTAGCGCGGCTGATCCGTCCGCGCCAAAACGTCGTGCAAGCTTGCGCAATGTCCTACTCCCAAATCCCTCAAACGACGCGAGCGCCAGCCAACCAAGGCGGCTCGCCGTCCATTCGTGGGGATTCTTGACAGCGTCGTTGGGTGGTTGGTAAGACATGGAAATCAGCTTGTCCTCTCGCTCCTGCTTGCGGGCGGTCATCCTGGGAGAACTTCAACGTATCCCGGTTGTCATGACCAACCGTAGGCAGAAACGAGAGTTGCCTCTTCTATACCGCTGCCGTATTTCGGCCGCCGTGTCAATACCAAAACGCCCCGGTGTCCCGAGGCGT
>JBAQQZ010000069.1:0-85593 GCA_049295615.1 Patescibacteria group bacterium | reverse complement strand
TGGCGTTGGTGATTGTCGTGCCTTGGAGTGAGGTCGTGCCCGTCACGGTGAGGTTGGTGATGCGGTCATTCAGAACCGTATCGTTCACGACGAATAAATTGGTACTCGTGGTGTTCGTTCCTGTGGCATTCACCCAGATCAAGTTTGTGAAGCTTGAAGGCGTCGTCCCTCCAACGGTGAGGTTCGCGATGGTGGCGTTGGTGGCGAAGAGGTTGGTGGTCGTGGCGTTGGTTGAGGTGACACTTGTAAACACGCCGGTCGACGGGGTGATCGCGCCAATCGGCGTGCCGTCGATTGATCCCCCGCTGATCGTGGCGTTCGACGTCGTGAGCGAGCCTGCGGCAAGCGACGAAATCGAGCTATTCTGCGCATTCATCGTCGTCCCCGAAGCCGTGGCAAAGCCAAACCAAGAGGTGGACGTACCGTTGGCAAACGTCAGGTTTGAGATGTTGCCGTTCGTGATCGTGTCATTGGTCTCCGTACCATTCGTCACGAACAAGTTGGTCGTGGTGACGGAGCCGCCGGTGGCATTCGTGAACGTCAATCCTTGCAGCGAGCTGGCACCCGCGACCGTCAACGTCCCGGACAGTGACTGGTTGGTCGACGAGACATTCACCAGGTTCGCCTGGCCGGTGACAGCCATGTTAGTGAAGGTCGCATTGGCACCCGTGATGTTTTGCACGGCCGTCGTGCCAGACACCACCAGGTTCCCTTGGACAAGGAAGCCACCCGTTGACGTGCCGCCGTTGAATTGGATCGCGTTCGTCGTGGTATTCCCGGTATTCGTGACCGTCTGGAAATTCGGCGTCGTGCCGCTCGGGCAGTTGGTGCCATCCGCCAAACAGATCGGCGTATTGTTGATGAAGGTACTAGTCGCAAAATACGCCGACGAGAGCACCGCCAGGTTCGTGCTCGTCGTGTTCGTTCCCGTCGCATTCACCCATGTGAGGTTCGTCGGGTTGAAGGCGCTCTGGATCGTCAGGCTGCCGACCGTCGCGTTCGTGGCAAACAGGTTGGTCGTCGTGGCGTTGGTCGAGGTTGTGTTATTGAAATTCCCGTTCCAACGCAATGTCGGCGAACCAAGCGACAGCGTCCCATCCGTGATTGGGACCAAGTCGCTCGTGACGTTTCCGGTGACCGCGAAATTCGTGGCCGTGGCATTCGTCATCGTCGTCCCCTGAAGCGACGTGGTGCCGGTCGCCGTCAAATTAGATGTCGTGATGCCACCAAAGACGACAATCGAATTGGTGGTCGTGTTGCCCGTATTGGTGACCGTCTGGAAGTTTGGCGTGGTGCCCGTGGGACAGTCCGTGCCATCCAGCAAACACACTTCCGTCCCGTTGATCTGGGTGTCAGCCGGCAAACGGGCTTGGTTTGTCACCGCCAGGTTCGTTCCCGTCGCATCCTCCCAGAAGAGCGTCGTGGCGCTGGCGTCATTCATGGTGAGTGTCCCCGAGAAACGGCCGTCGCCCACAACGTCGAGCGTTGAAGAGGGGTTCGTGGTCCCAATCCCCACGAAATGGTCAGACGTGATGCGCATCACTTCGTCCGCGGCCGTCGTCCCACCGGCATGGAACTTGATGGCCGTATCGGACGACGCCGTCCCAATCGACAAGTTCGAGGATGCCGAATACAGGTACGCGTCATTCGGGCCCGTGATCGAATACGCCGGGTCGTTATAGCCGGAACTGTTGATGCCGAGGTCAACGTAGTATGTCGTGTCATCCCCAATGTCGTTTGTCGCGATGTAATCGGTCGACGCTTCAGTCCCTGACGAGTGGTTCTGGCTGTTCACTTGGAGTGTGGTGTTCGTCGTGCCGCCAAACTGCGCCACCGAATTGCCGATGACCGGGAAGTTTCCGATGCCCACATGCAAAAACTGGTCGACGTTCATGACCGTTGCCGTCGATACGCCCAGCGTCGATTCCTGCGCATGGATGAAGGTCGAAGAAACCGTGCCATCAGTCGTCAAATTGACTCCCGTTGCATTCACGAAAGTCATGTTATTGAAGTCCCCCTGGCCTGTGATCGTAAGGTCCACGCCCGTCGTGCTGGTGTAATTCAAATTATTAAAATTGGCATTTTGTGCGTAAAGGTTGGTCGAGGTCGTGTTGGTTCCGGTCGCGTTGCCCCAGACAAGGTCAGAAAGCGTGGACAAGCCAACGACTTGCAAGGTCGATGACGGCGTATCCGTGCCGATGCCGAGCCGCTTATTCGTCTCGTCCCAGAAAAGGTTTTGGGGATCATCGGCCGTAAACCCATTCGTCGTCCCAAACGCAATTCCACCATTCGCGAGCGTCCCGCCTCTTGGGGCAGAGACAACAACCAGGAGGTCCCCGTCCGTCGGGTCTACCTTGGTCACGACGGCAACAGCCACGACGACATTCGGATCATCCGGCGGCGTATCAGTGAGCGCACCGGGAGTCGTTGCCGAAAGGTAGACCGTGTCGCCTTCCGAAAATCCCGATGTATCAATACCTTCCGCGGTGCCAGCTCCCAAGACATCACCTGCAGTACCAGCAGGGATGGCATGCTCGACGACGCCGATGGCACTCGCCGTGCTGGAAGAATCCGCCTGTGCGAGGGCGATGGTAGGCAGGTCCGCACTCGCATCCGACCCGGTGACATACACGACACTCCCTGCCGTAATTGTAGAGCCTGTATTGTTGAATGCGCGGATGATCTGGTCCTGCCCAATATCCACGGTTTCGTTTGTGATGTCATTGTAATAGGCCAACGAATCCAGCGTATCATCATAGAACAAACGGCCTTCTTGGTAGGCGGGCGCCGTGGTTGACGCGTTGAAGTCGATGTATGTGCCGCTGGCGTTCCCGAATCCCAAATTCGTCACGTTCCCATTAGTGATGGCACCGTTCGTCAGCACGCCGTTCGCGGCAAACAGGTTGGTCGAAGTGGTATTGGTGCCGGTCGCGTTCACCCAGATGAGGTTTTGGAAACTCGACGGCTGTGAAGACGACACCGTGATGTTGGTGACTGTCAGGTTGGTGATCGTCGCAGTAGTTGCCGTAAAGTTGCTCACTGTTTCATTTGTCGCGAACAAGTTGGTCGTCGTGCCATTCGTGACCGTCTCGTTGGTGATGGCAGCGTTCGTCGTGGTCGTATTGTTGAACATCGCGTCGCCGCCATTCAAAATCGAGGTGTTCAGCAAATTGATCGTGCCGCTTGCGCCCGTAATGCTGGCGACTGTTTCGTTCGTTGCAATCAAATTCGTCGTCGTCACCGTGCCAAAGTTCCCGTTCCAACGGAGGGCAGGTGAACCAAGGGAGAGGACGGAGTCGGCAGACGGGTTGAGGTTGGTGTCGATGACGCCGGTCACGCCGAAGTTGGTGGTGGTGGCGTTGGTCGTGGTGGCACTGGTTGCGGTGAGGCGGGTGACGGATTCAGAACCTGCCGTCAGGGAACCGATGGCAGAGTTATTCGCAAAGAGCTGGGTCGTTGAAGCCGTGCCTGCGACAAACAGGTTGGTGGAGGTGGTATTGGTCCCCGTCGCGTTGGTCCAGGTGAGGTTTGAAACGTTGAACGGGTTCTGGACGGTCAGGTTGGAGAAGGTGGCGTCTGAGGCAAACAGGACGTTACTCGTGGCATTGGTGAAGACACCTGTCGAAGGCGCAATCGACCCAATGGCAGAACCATCAATGGAACCACCCGTAATCGTGGCATCTGGAGTTGCCAGTGAACCAGCGACCAGGTTGCTGATGTTGCCACTGGCTGCATTGATGGCCGTCCCGGATGCCGTGGCAAAGCCGAACCAAGAGGTGGAGGTGCCATTGGCAAAGGTGAGGTTTGAGATGTTGCCGTTGGTGATCGTGCCATTCGTCGAGACACTGTTAATCGCAAACAGGTTCGTGCTGGTCGTGTTCGTCCCTGTGGCGTTGGTCCAGATGATGTTAGAAAAATCCGAAGGCGCTGCCCCAGTAATCGTCAGCGCCGTGAATGTCGCATCCGTACCTACGAGGTTCGTGATCGTGGCGTTATTCGCAAACAGGTTGGTCGACGTGGTGTTCGTGCCCGTGCTGTTCGTCCAAATGAGGTTCGTGAACGAGGACGGCGCAGTTGAAGAGACGGTGAGGTTCGTCACGACGAGGTTGGTGAGCGTGGCGTTGGTCGCTGTCAGGTTCTGGGCCGTCTCGTTGACGGTCGAAAGGTTTGTCGTGGTCGCGTTGGTTGACGTGACGTTGTTGAACGTGGCGTTATTCCCGTTCAATGTGTCGGCATTCAACGTCACGATGGTTGCGCTCGTCGAAGCCAAAGCACTGATCGTCCCCGTCGTCGCCATGAGGCTCGAAATGAACGCGTTCGTTGACGTCATGGAAACCGCCACCAAGTTTGTCGACGTGACATTCGCCAGGTTGGCATTCCAACGCAACGCCGGTGAGCCGAGCGACAGCGTCGCATCAATCGACGGGTTGAGGTCCGTATCGATAAACCCAAGGATGCCCAGGTTCGTGCTGGTCGTATTCGTCCCCGTCGCGTTCGTCCAGATCAGGTTGTCGAATGACGATGGGACGGTTGATGAAACCGTCAGGTTGGTCACGGTCAGGTTGCCGATCGTTGCATTCGATGCGAATAGGTTCGTCGTCGTTGCATCCGTCGAGGTCGTATCGGTGAACACGGCTGTCGACGGCGTGGTTGCGCCGATCGTCGTCCCATCAATCGAGCCGCCCGTGATCGCCACGTTTTGTGACGTGAAGTTATTGATCGTCCCGCTGGTCGCGTTCAAGTTCGTGGCAAAGATGTTTGTGCCAGACGCCGTCGCAAACCCCAACCATGCCGTGGAAGTACCGTTCGTAAACGTCAGGTTCGTGTCGGCGGCATTCGTCGTGAAGGAATTGGTCGTCGTCGCCGAATCCGCCTGCAAATTCTGGACCGTTCCGTTGACGACGAACAGGTTGGTGGAAGTCGTGTTTGTCCCCGTCGCATTCGTCCAAATGAGGTTAGCGAAGGAGGATGGCGAGGTCGAAGAAACCGTGAGGCTCGTGACAACGAGGTCCGCGATCGTCGCACTGGTCGCGTTAAGTTGTGTCGTAGCGATGTTCGTCGACGTGACGTTGTTGAAGGTCGCGCTGTCGCCATTCAACGTCGTGTTATTGAGCGTCGTGATCGTGCCGGTGGTTGAAGACAAGTTGTCGACCGTGCCATTCGCGGCGTAGAGGTTGGTCGTCGTGACGTTTGTCGCCGTGGCATCCGTGACCGTCGTCCCCTGGAGCGATGTTGTCCCTGTTGCCGTCAGGTCCGAGGTCGTGATGCCACCGTAGACGATGATTGAGTTTGTAGTGACATTGCCAGTATTCGTGACCGTCTGGAGGTTTGGCGTCGTCCCGGACGGGCAATTCGTGCCATCCAATAAACACACCTCCGTACCGTTGATCGTCGTACTGGCAGACAGCGAAGCCACACCCAAGACTGCAAGGTTGGTGCTCGTGGTGTTGGTCCCCGTGGCGCTGTCCCACGTAAGGTTGGCAAAATGCGATGGCGCAGAACCCGTGACCGTCAGGTCGGCGATGGTCGCGCTCGTCGCAAACAAGTTTGTCGACGTGACATCCGTCGCCGTGATGCCGCCCGTAATCGCGAGGACGTCGCCGGTGTTATCCCAATGGAACGCCGTGGCGTTATACGTGATGCCGACCGAATCACTGAACAGCACCGCGCCGTCACTCGCTGTCGAGGTGTTGGTGAGGAACGTGTGTTCCTGCTGTGTCAAATGGTAGTACTGCCCTGGCATGCCGCCTTGGAGGCCCGACAGGTCGTTGTGGTCTGGGAACGTTGACCCGCCTTCCCCTCCTCCGGAACCAAAACGCGGACGCAGGTCAAGGATGGCGCTTGCGGCACCTGCACCCTGCTGGAACACGATCGCGCCGATCAGGAACCCGTGGTTATTCTGCACCTTCTCGGGAAGTTCTGATACGGTCGGCGCCGACGCGGCTTCCGCATCTTCCAGTGTGGCATAGGGCGCATCGCCAAACACGTCGTCTACCTCGTCCCCGGTCTCGTGGGTGTAGATCCAATGCACGCCGAATTGTCCGGCTCCCAGCGGCGCCAAGGTCCCGGTGCCGTTGTCGTAGTGCTGGTTGTCCCACTGCGCCTGATCCGTAATGACGAATCCGCCGGAGCCATTCCCGTAAATCTGGTCAAACGTGCCGCTGGCCGACGAATCAAAGCCGGGGATGTCATGGCGGTTGAGCCCATACCAGTTCGTGCACGCGCTGACGGCAAGGTTGCGTACTCCCGTCACGGAAACGACACAGCCCGACGAGACGATATTGCCAAAGTTATCGTTCAAATAGCTCACGATGTTTTGGGTCGCGCCATTCACTTGCAAGCGGCGGTCATGGATGTGGATTTCGCCGTCACCGGGATTCAGCACTTCGCCCAAGATGACATATTGCGAATCTGCGGATTCATCAGTCGTAGTCAACACGGTCGAAGGATTCCCTGCGTTGAAATACTCATAGACGAAATACCACGCGTTGTCAGACGGGATCGACAAGCTGGGATTCGCGGCCCATGCCGAAATGTATTTCAAGGACATCAAGCTTGACGCCGAGCCAAACAACCCACGGCCCGCCGCAAGGCTTACCGTCCCGCTCGCCGCGCTAGTAATGTCCCCGCCTAAAATAACACCGATCGAGCCAAGTGCCGAAACCGTATCCTGCGACGTCACGCCGCCCGGAATATTGGTCGACAAGACGGAGACGTGCGTCGCGGAAATGGTCCCGGTCACGCTCCCAAACCCGCTCAAATTCAAGGTGACGCCCGCATTGCCTAGGACACCTGAATTGATCGCCGTTGCATTGACATTGCCGGACGGCCCGACCGAAATCGTATCACTCACCGTGGCATCAGTGATGGAATCAGTCGGTAAAAAGACGTTACCCAATACGGCCAAGTTGGTACTGGTCGTGTTCGTCCCTGTGGCATTCACCCACGTGAGGTTGTCCGGGTTGAACGAACCGTTGATCGTGAGGTTTTGGAACGTCGCATTCGTCGCGTACAGGTTTGTCGACGTGGTGTCGCCCAAGATGGCTTTAGTCAGCGTGGCGTTGGTGAACGTCAAGCTCGTTCCGCTTAAACTGCCGATCTCCCCCGTGGTTGAGCTCACGTTTCCAAACTCGGCGTTATCCGCACTGATATCCGTGAAGCTGCCCGTCGAAGGCGTGATGCTGCCGATGGCCGTCCCGTCAATGAACCCCCCGGTAAACGAGACGGCTGACGAGACGATGCCTCCAGCGGCATTCAGGTCGCCGGACACCACAAAATCCCCTGTCGACGTCCCGCCGTTGAATTGGATGGCATCCGTCGTGCTGCTGCCGGCATCCGTAACGGACTGGAAATCGTCGACCGTCCCGCTCGCCGAAAGGATATGCCAGGAAGTATCAATATCATTGTAGTAGTTCAAAGTCCCATTGGTCGTGTCGTAGTACATCCGGCCGCCGACAGCCGAAGCGGGCGCTGAGGCAAACGAATTAATGCCCCCGGTCGTGAAGGCATAGGCGACGGAGTTGATGGGCACGCGCGGGCTCATTTCACCATCACTATTCACTTCAGTCGTCAGGAAGAGCGGTTGGTTGAAATCAAGAGAAACGGGGAACGGCGTGACGGAACCTAGCTGGACGGCAAATGAGGCTTGGTCAACGGTAACCGCAGGTTGGGTCTCAGACCACAATGGAACGCCTCCTGTCGAAGTCGCATAGATACGGAAGGTAAAAGAAAACGTCCCGGTTAATGATGCGCCCGTGGAACTCTTCAAACGTCCCTGGTACCCAATAGTCGTCGGGATGGCAGCTGAAACAGTCGAGACGGAAAACAATGGGGCGACACCAAATAGCGCTGCCGAGGCAACGAAAAAAGTAATGGCGGATACTCGCCAAATGTGTCGAAAAGTTCGAGAGTCAATCATCGTGATTGATGCCCGTTCCTCCGGGTGAGGAAGGGTGAGAGCACTCGTGCACCGCACAAGAGCTCATGACCATTCCCCTCTTTTCTGAAGTTAGAATAACAGAAAATGACGATCACGGAAAATCTTGTGGATAACTTTTTTCTTTTATCGACCAAAATTACTGGCTCGAAGCTTGGCCAGTAACCGGAATACCGGAATCCGTCCCATCTGTAGGAGCGACCTGGCTCTGGCTGTCTGTTGTTTGCGTTGGGGCGTCAGGCGGGACGGTGTCTGGTGCCGGTTGCGCGTCTGCCGACGGCGAGGCAACAGGCGCTTGGTCATTTGAATTGTCGGTTGTCGCCGGAGCGACAGGATCCGACGCGAGGCCATCGGTCGAAGAGGCGCTCATCGAGCCGCCGTCATCCGTCGGGATGGTGGAAGAGGCTGCGGTAGCTTGCGTGGAGCTTGCCGAAGCCTCAGCCGGAGGTTCATTCGTCACCGGTTGGGTGGCGGCTGGCATCTGTTGGGATTGGTTGTCTGGTACCACGTCCGTCGATGTGAAGGTGTTGGGATTTGCCACGGCGACGGCCGTCCAATCAAGCGTCACGTCTTGGGACACGGGCTTGTTGAACAGGATCTCGAATCCTGCCGAAGACTGGTTAACGACGAAGTACTGCAACCCTTGCGCAAACATCCCGTCAAATGTGCTGGTCGGCGTCGTAGGGTCGGCGAACGAGATCGTCGCATTGACGATCGGTTGTGCCGCGTAAGCTTGTGCAAACACGACATCCACCGAACGGCTTCCGGCTTTGACGACCGCGTATCCGCCGCTATCTGAATTAAACGTCGCCCGTCCGGCAAATTGGACGTCGCCCATGACTTGGATCGCCTGGCCGAGCGAGGAAATCTGGTTGGCCTGGATCCCTTGCGGGAAGGCGGCGAGACGGCTGACGACCAAGCTTCCGACGGCATCCAAGCTCAACCCGAGCTGGCTGTCGCTTGAAGTTGCACTTGTTGGTTGCGATCCCCTGACCAAGTTTTCTAAAGAAGAGACCCGGCTCTCAAGTCCGGCTTCAGCAGTCGAGACGGCCGACATCAAGCCAAGCGAGCTTGCCAACGAACTGGACAATGCCTGCGTCCCGGAAACGATCACATCAAGCGTCGGGCTTTGGATGTTTTCGGCCACTAACACGCCAGTGTTCACGCTGCTTGCGTTGACTTGCGAGGCTTGGATGCTTTGCGCACTCAAGACACCAGCGAACGTCGCGTTGCCCAGGCGATCAAAAATCGCAGCCGGCAAAACATCGGTACCTGAAACTGCCGCGTTTCCGATGATGAAGTGGCCATCCCCTTGCAATGCGACCGACAGCGAACCGACGAGCGGCTTGAGTGTTGCAATATCCGCTTCTTGTGCCGCAACGGAATTGCTCGTGAGCGTCCCGGCCAAGACTTTGGCAGACACGACCTGTGACGAGCCGGCGCTCGAGGCATCATCATTCAAGGTGGCTTGGATCGACGCGATTGCTGCTGATGCGCCCGCGTCCGATGGAAGCCCAAGCGCTGCCGTGCTCCCACCCCACGACCCGTTCTTCACGAACATCATGACCATGCCCGTGCCGGTGCCATCAAACCCGCTCAACGCCTGGCCAATCACCATACCGGATTCGGTGGCTTTCATGGCCAACCCAGGCTCGGCCGAGGCGGTCAACTCATCTCCCGGCTCAATCGGGCCGTTGCTGGTCGTGACATTGACTGGGACGCGGCCAGCCAAGGCAAGGATCTCTGGCGTGCCTCCGGCTTTAGGGACTTCGGATAAGAGGAGGCCTGGCTTGGTGGAGATCACGCCTAGGACGTTCGGGTCATAGGCGGATGTCGCACGCCGCACCATGCCGTCGGCTTTTGGATCCAACTCAACCAGGTCACCTGGGGCAAGCGTCGCGTCGTCACTGTAATAGACTTCGCCCAAGTCGGCCCCAAAACGAACTTCCTCAACGGTCATGTTCACCGCTTCTGACGTAGGCGAGCCGGTGCTCGTCAAGGCACATACGTGATAAGCAACGGCGGATGTCGTCCCAGGGGAATCCACGAAACTAATGGCGGCCGTTTCTGAACCCGCGGTATATCCCGTGGTAAGGCCCGTCGCATTAGGTTGGGTCGCGACCGTATCCGTGCCGACCTGTGTCCCACCGGAACATGTGGCCCCGCGACGGATCCGATAGGTAACCGTCTGTGCACCCGTGCTTCCTAATACGGTCGCCCCAACGGTGATCCAAATCTGGTCGGTAACGGTGCTTGGCGTCGTGGTCACGACGAGCACGTCTTTTTCGGATGTGGTTAACGCGACGGCCGAAGTCGAACTGGCGCTCTTTACACTCGGTGATTGGCAGTTCGTGCCGTCCGACAAACAGACTTTCTTGCCGCCGACAAACAAGTTCGTCGTCGAGACGGTCGTCGCAAACAGGTTGGTAGTCGTCGCATTGGTGGACGTCGTATTCGTGAAGACGCCGGTCGAGGGGTTCGTGTTGCCGATGGGCGTGCCATCGATCGAACCGCCGGAGATTACTGCATTAGATGACGTCACGTTGTTCAACGTGGCGTGCGTGGCATTGATGGTCGTCCCCGAAGCCGTGACGAACCCAAGCCAGGAGGTGGATGTGCCGCTCACGAACGTCAGCGTTGCGAACGAACCGGAGCCGCCGTTCAGCGTCCCGATAGTCGCCGCATTCGCAAACAATTGGGTCGTGGAGGCCGTCCCAGAAATATATTCGTTCGTGGTCGTCGCATCAGTTGAAGTCGTATCCGTAAAGATGCTGGTCGATGGCGCAGTGTTGCCAATCGAGGTGCCATTGATCGTCCCACCAGAAATCGTGGCATCTTGCGAAGCGAGATTATTGAACGTGCCGTTGGTCGCGTTGATGCTCGTGCCTGAAGCCGTGGCAAAACCGAACCAGGAGGTTGACGTCCCGTTGGTGAAGGTCAAATTTGAGACCGTTCCGTTCGTGATGGCACCGTTCGTCAGGCTGCCGTTCGTGGCAAACAGGTTTGTGCTCGTCGTGTTGGTCCCGGTCGCATTCGTCCAGACGATGTTAGTGACGCTATCATTCGTGGCCTGGAGGTTTGTCGCGAACAAGTTCGTGGTTGTCGCGTTGGTTGACGTCGTGTTCGTGAACACGCCAGTCGATGGCGCAGTGCTGCCAATCGGCGTGCCATTGATGGAGCCACCGGAAATAAGGGCGTTCTGCGACGTCAGGTTGTTCACCGAGCCGTTCGTTGCGTTGATCGACGTCCCTGATGCCGTCGCAAACCCGAACCAGGACGTCGACGTCCCGTTTGCAAAAGTCAGGCTCGAGAGGTTTTCCGAGCCGACTGTCAACGATCCGATGGTCGCGGAATTCGCGAAGAGCAGGGTCGTCGAGGCGACGCCCGACACGAACAGGTTCGTGGTTGTCGCATTTGTTGACGTGGTGTTCGTGAACACGCCAGTCGATGGGCTTGATGCGCCGACCGTGGTGCCGTTAATCGTTCCGCCGGTAATCGCAACATTTTGCGACGTGAAATTATTGGCCGTAGCGTTCGTTGCATTGATGCTCGTACCGGACGCCGTCGCAAAACCGAGCCAGGAGGTTGATGTGCCATTCGTGAAAGATAAATTCGTGACCGAACCATTGGTGATGGCGCCGTTCGTCAGGACTCCATTCGTCGCAAACAAGTTCGTACTGGTCGTATTTGTCCCGGTGGCGTTTAACCAAGTGATGTTAGTGAAAGCGCTGTTCCCGACCAAGAGGTTGCTGAACTGGGCATTGGTCACAAACAAGTTTGTTGACGTTGCCGACGTCGACGTGACGTTCGTGAATACGCCCGTCGACGGGTTTGAGGCGCCGATCGGCGTGCCATTCACCGATCCCCCACTGATTGTCGCGTTCGGCGAGGTAAAGACTGTCGCAAGGAGATTGCCCAAGGTCGAATTCGCCGCATTCACTGTTGTCCCCGACGCCGTGGCAAACCCAAACCAAGAAGTTGAAGTCCCGTTGTCGAATGAGAACGTGCTGATCGTGCCATTGGATGAATTAAACGTCCCAATGGTGCCGTTCGAGGCATTGATCGTGGTGCCGGATGCCGTGTTGAACCCAAGCCACGAGGTCGAAGTGCCATTCGTGAAGGAAAGATTCGAGGCAAATAAGTTCGTGCTGGTTGTGTTCGTTCCCGTGGCGTTGGTCCAAGTGAGGTTGGCAAGGTTGACGGGGTTCGTGACCGACAAACTCGTGAACGTCGCGTTTGTCCCGACGATGTTTCCGACATTCTCGTTCGTCACGAAGAGATTCGTTGTCGTGACGTTGGTGGACGAGACGTTCGTGATCAAGGCTTGGGGGGCGATGAGCAGGCCGAGCAGTTGGAGGTTGGTGCCGGTCGCATTCACGAACAGTGCGTTGGAGAGGTTTGTGAGACCAGTGACGGTCAGGGTTCCGGAAAGTGATTGGTTGGTGGATGAAACATTGCCGAGAGTGGATTGGCCCGAGACAACAACTGTGGTCGCCGTCGCATTGGTCGTGTTGAGGTTCGTGATCGTGCCGTTTGTCGAGACGAAATTCGTCGCAAAGAGATTGGTTGACGTCGTGTTCGTCCCCGTGGCATTCACCCATGTGAGGTTCGTGAAGTTGCTTGTCCCGACCGTCAGGTTGCTGAAAGCGGCGCTGGTCGCAAACAGGTTGGTCGTCGTGGCATTCGTTGACGTGGTGTCGGTGAAGACGCCGGTCGAAGGCGTCGCGCTCCCAATGGGTGTCGCGTCAATCGCCCCGCCAGAAATCATGGCGTTCTGGGTTGTGAAATTATTAATGCTTCCGTTCGTCGCGTTGATCGTCGTGCCCGACGCCGTCGCAAAACCGAGCCATGATGTTGACGTGCCATCGGTGAACGTGAGGTTCGAAACTGTCCCGTTCGTCAGGATGCCGTTCGTGATCGTGCCGTTCGTGGCAAACAGGTTGGTCGAGGTCACGGACGTTCCTGTCGCATTGGTGAACGTCACTCCTTGCAAAGACGTGCCGCCGGCCACCGTCAGGCTCCCTTGTTCAGCAAAATCCGCGGTCGACGTGCCGCCTGCAAATTGGATGGCGTTGGTCGTCGTGTTGCCGTTCGTCGTGACGGATTGCAGCGTCTGCGCGCCAGCCGACGATGACGCATTTGAGATCGCAAGATCGAAATCATGCAACACGGCTTGGACCGTCGTCGCATTGGAATTGGCGAACTCGTCAAACGCACCGACGAGGGTTGCGCCGGATGACGTGTCAGACGTGCCGACCGCATCCAACCGGATCCCGTTGATCGCAAGGAATGCCGACAGCGCCAACGTGGAACCGGTCGCATTGCCAAAAGTCAAGTTGGCCGCATTCAGCGAACCGACCGAGCCGTTCGTGGCGTTCAGGTTTGTTGCGAACGCATTGGTAGATGTCGTATTCGTCGTCGTCGCATTGGTGGCTTGCAGGTTCGAGATGTTCCCGTTCGTCACGGTCTGGTTGGTGAATGTGGCGTTTGTGGCCGTCAGGTTGGTTCCGGAGGCCGTCCCAAAACCGAGCAGGCTGGCAAACAAGTTGCCGCTCGTGGCCGATGTGAACAACGCATCTTGGACATTCAAGTTCATGGCATCCAATGTCGTGCCTGACGCCGTTGCAAACCCAAACCACGACGTCGACGTCCCGTTATCGAACGCAAACGACGTAATCGAACCATTCGACGAGTTGAACGTACCGATCGTGCCGCTCGTTGCATTGATGCTCGTGCCGGATGCCGTCGCAAACCCAAACCACGATGTCGAAGTGCCGTTTGCAAACGAAAGGTTCGAAACGGAACCATTCGTCAGCGCCCCGTTCGTCGCAAACAGGTTGGTGGAGCTCGTATTCGTCCCCGTCGCATTCGTCCATGTGAGGTTGGCGAAATTGACGGGGTTCGTGACCGACAAACTCGTAAATGTGGCGTTCGTCCCGACAATGTTTCCGACATTCTCATTTGTCACAAACAGGTTCGTCGTCGTGGCGTTGGTGGACGAGACATTCGTAATCAAGGCTTGCGGGGCGATGAGCAAACCGAGCAACTCGAGGTTTGTCCCCGTCGCGTTCACGAACAGTGCGTTCGAAAGGTCCGTCAGCCCGGTGACGGTCAGTGTTCCGGAAAGCGATTGGTTGGTCGATGAGACGTTGCCGACGGTTGATTGGCCGATGACCGCCAGGTTTCCTTGCTCGACAAAATCCGCGGTCGATGTGCCGCCTGCAAATTGGATGGCATCAGTCGTCACGTTCCCTTGGTCCGTCACTTGCTGGAGCGTCGACGTCCCGCTGCCAGCAGGGCAGTTCGTCCCATTTTGCAGGCACACGGACGATCCGTTCACCGCAATGGAGGAAGCAAACAAGCTCGTGCCGGAGGCGGTCTCGAAACCCAGCCAAGACGTGGACGTACCGTTCGCAAACGTGAGGACGGACAAGTCGCCGTTTGTCGCTTGGAAATTTGTCGCAAACAGGTTGGTTGACGTCGTATTCGTCCCGGTGGCATTCACCCACGTGAGGTTCGTGAAGTTACTCGTCCCGACCGTCAGGTTGCTGAAAGAGGCGTTAGTCGCAAACAGGTTGGTCGAAGTCGCAGATGTTGAAGTGACATTTGAAAACGTCGCGTTGCTGCCGTTCAAGGTGGAATTATTTAACACCGAAAACGTACCTGTCGTCGCCGCCAGCGTCCCAAACGACGCATTCGTAACGAACAAGTTCGTGCCTGTGGCATTTGTCCATACGAGGTTCGAGACAATCCCGTTGGTAGAATTGAGCGTCGTGACCGTCCCCGATGCTGACGATAGGGACGTGAAGGATCCGTTGGTCGCCGTGAGGTTCGTGGCAAACAGGTTGGTCGTGGTGGCATTCGTTGACGTGGTGTTCGCAAGCGTGGCATCCCACCGGAACGCCGCGGAACCGAGCGAGAGCGTGGCATCGACGGATGGCAGAAAATCCGCTGTCGACGTGCCGCCGGCAAATTGGATGGCGTTGGTCGTGGTATTGCCGGAGTTCGTGACGGTCTGGAAATTCGGGGACGTCCCGGAGGGGCAGTTCGTACCGTTTGCAAGGCAGACCGATGAGCCGTTCACCGCGATTGCCGAGGCATTCAGTGTCGTGCCGGAGGCCGTCACGAAACCGAGCCAAGACGTGGACGTGCCGTTTGCAAACGTCAGGTTCGAAATGTCGCCGTTCGTTGCGGACAGGTTGGTACTGGTCGTGTTCGTCCCCGTCGCATTGGTCCAAATAAGGTCGGTCAATACACCGTTTCCGATCGTAAGGTTTGGGATCGTGGCGTTATTTGCAAAGAAATTCGTCGTCGTCGCATTGGTCGAGGTCGTGTTGACGAAGGCGCCGCCCGTCGCGGTCAGGTTCAAGAAATTCCCGTTGATCGCATTGGCCGTCGTGCCGCTGGCTGTCGCAAAACCAAACCACGAGGTTGACGTGCCGTTCGTAAACGTGAGGTTTGAGGCAGCGCCATTCGTCGTGAAGAAGTTGGTCGTCGTGACGTTTGAGGACAGGAAATTCGTCGCCACATCGTTCACTACGAACAGATTGGTCGACGTCGTGTTCGTCCCCGTGGCGTCAGTCCAAGTGAGGTTGGTAAAGTTCGTCGAAGAGGTCGATGAGACGGTGAAATTCGAAACGGCCAGGTTCGTAAACGTCGCGTTCGTGCCTGTGATGCTGGTGACAGCCTCGTTTGCCGTGGAAAGGTCGGTGTATGTCCCGGTCGTGGCCGTGATGGACCCGACGGTGGCATTTTGGACAAACACGTTGGTGCCGGTAGCGTTCGTCCAAATGAGGTTCGTGATAGCGCCATTCGTAGAACTCAAGGCCGCAATCGTGCCCGTGCTTGAAGACAAGGTGGAGATGGTGCCATTGGTGACAAACAGGTTGGTCGAAGTCGCATTCGTCGCGACGAGGCCTGTCGTGGTAACGGCTGCGAAAGTGCCGTTCCAACGGAACGCGGCGGAACCGAGCGAGAGCGTGGCATCAACGGACGGCAGAAAATCCGCGGTCGAAGTACCACCATTGAATTGGATGGCATTGGTTGTCGAGTTCCCGGAATTCGTGACGGTCTGGAAGTTCGGGGACGTGCCGGATGGGCAATTCGTCCCGTCCTGAAGACAGACGTTGGTGCCGTTCACTTTGACGGACGACGCAAACAGGTTGGTGCCGGAGGCCGTGGCAAACCCTAACCACGACGTCGATGTGCCATTCGCAAAAACGAGGTTCGTGGTTATTATATTGGATCCTGAAGCATCGGTGAAGGCGAGCGTCGGAGCGGTCAGGTTGGTAATGGTCCCCGTCGTGGCCGTGAGGCTGGAGATTGCCCCGCCTGTAGCTTGAAAATTCGTTGCGAACAAGTTGGTACTGGTCGTGTTCGTCCCGGTGGCATTCGTCCAGGTCAGGTTGGTCAACGCGGCTTTTCCAACGGTGAGGCTTGAGATCGTCGCGCTGCTTGCAAAGAAATTGGTGGTCGTCGCATTAGTCGAGGTCGTATTCGCAAAGATCCCGCTCGTCACCGTCAAGTTCGAAAAATTCCCGTTGATCGCATTGGCCGTCGTGCCGCTGGCTGTCGCGAAACCAAACCAAGACGTCGAAGTCCCATTCACGAACGTCAGGTTCGAAACTGTCCCGTTCGTCAGGATACCGTTGGTAATGCTCCCATTCGTCGCAAACAGGTTGGTCGAGGTCACGGACGTTCCCGTCGCATTGGTGAACGTCACTCCTTGCAACGACGTGCCGCCAGATACGGAAAGGCTCCCTTGTTCCGCAAAACCCGCGGTCGACGTGCCGCCCGCAAACTGGATGGCGTTGGTCGTCGTGTTGCCGGTATTCGTCACCGTCTGGAAACTCGGCGTCGTGCCACTTGGGCAATTGGTACCGTTCGCAAGGCAGACGGATGAGCCGTTCACCGCGATTGCCGAGGCATTCAACATCGTGCCAGAAGCCGTGGCGAAACCGAACCAAGACGTCGAGGTTCCATTTGCAAACGTGAGCGTGGAGAGTGAGCTCGAGCTCGCTGTCAGCGTACCGACAGCTTCCGTATTCGCGAAGAGTTGGGTTGTCGAGGCATTCACAGCAAACAAATTCGTGCTCGTGGTGTTCGTCCCCGTGGCGTTCGTCCACACAAGGCCAGACAGCGTCAATGGATTTGAAACGGACAAGTTCGCGATCGTGGCATTCGTGGCAAACAGGTTGGTAGACGTCGCATTGGTCGACGTCGTGTTCGTAAACACGCCAGTCGAAGGCACGCTTGCGCCGACCGACATGCCATTGATCGTCCCGCCGCTCAAGGTCGCATTCGACGAAATAAGCGTCGGAGCGGTCAAGGAATTCACCCTACCAGACAAGGCGTTCAGCGTTGTGCCGGACGCCGTTGCAAAACCAAGCCAGGACGTTGAGGTGCCATTCGTGAAGACCAAACTTGAGACGGTGCCATTCGTCAGGATGCCATTCGTGATCGTACCATTCGTCGCAAACAAGTTTGTCGACGTCGTGTTCGTGCCCGTGGCGTTCGTCCATAGGAGGTTGGCCAGCGATGAAGGCGCAGCTCCGGTCACCGTTAGGCTATTGACCGTAAGGTTATTGATCGTGCCCGTATTCGCGACGATCGCCGTCGATGAGACTTGGCCTTCAACCGTAAGCGGAGCCGTCGACGTCCCGCCGGCAAATTGGATGGCATTGGTCGTCGTATTCCCGACGGTCGTGACTTGCTGAAACGATGGGATGCTCGACGTCGCCGTGGCACCAAGCGTTTTCCAGGCTGCGGCCGTGGCATCGTAATAGTTCAACGTCCCAAGGCCGGTGTCGTAATACATCCGGCCACCCGAGGCGGATGCCGGCGCCGACGGCAGCGAGTTGATCCCGCCAGCCGTCATCGCATAGGCGACGGAATTGACGGGGACCCTCGGCGCCATCTCGCCATCGCCATTGACTTCGGTCGTGAGGAAAAGCGGCGCATTAAAATCAACGGCGGGCGGAAACGGCGTGACCGAACCGAGGTCCACCGCAAACGACCCCGCGTCAACAACCACGGTTGGCTGCGTCTCTGTCCAGGTGGCCACGCCACCTGTGGAAGACGCGTAGAACCGGAACGTGAACGAGTAGGTTCCAGTCAACGCGTTGCCCGACGAATCCTTGAGACGGCCTTGGTATCCCAACGTTGTTGGGATGTCGGCAGACGCCGTTGGCACGCCCACAGAAAATACAAGTATCGCAAAAGACATCGTTTGGGCAACGATAAAAATAACGGCTGTAAAAAACCGGAAGAACTTCTTCATTTTTGGCGTTCCACGAACAGCGACCTGTTCGTGAAATTCCTCCTCACGCAATCACGTTGAGGAGGCACAACGGCACGAAAGAGCTCATGCCGCCCGACCTCATCACCACGACTACGGATTACGCGCAGTATAGCAGATAATCAGCTAAAAAAAATGCCTGGCCTACAAAAAATTGCCGGCATGCCATATGGATGGCCTGCCGGCAATTCGGACGCTTCTTTTTTTAGACGGGTCTTCTTATTTTTGTCGCCGTTTCTTGGGCTGCTCTTGCTCTCGCCGCCGCCGACGGTCAATCAAGAACCAGGAGATCAAGATGAACAGGAGCAAGAGGATGATCCAGAGCCAGGCGAGCGAGAATCCTAATTGGACGTTCGACGAAGCTCCTGCTGGCACAACCGGAGGGAGGATCACGACCTGCGTCTGCCCACTCGAGACATTTCCCGCCCGGTCGTAGGCGTTGACGTTGATCTGGTGGGTTCCCGGCGCAAGACCCTGCAATGGATAGGCCTGCAAGATCGTGGATGTGACGAGCGTTCCGTCGATGAACAAGTCGTAATGGTCGATGCCGGACGTGTCATCCAGCGTGCCAAAGCGCACAGCATTCGGGATACTGGCCGGGACGTTTGTCTGATCCGTTACGGGCACTTCGGCGTGCGGAGGTTGGCGGTCAATTTGAACGCGTAGGTCCGCACGTTGGCGTGAACCGTCACTGAAGACAACGTTCAAATGCACATACCAAACGCCATCCGTCGGGACGTTGAACGACGTGGAAGTCGTATCAATCACGGTATCTGCCGGACCTTCAGGCGATTGGTCAAATCCGATATACATCGTCTTTACGGCTTTTCCGGCGACCTGCCAGCTGGCGTGGACGGTACTCGTGGCATACCACACGTCAGGGTTCGGCTCGTTCAGGCTGACGAGCGAAATCGCGGCAGTGCCCGTTGGGACGACCGTCGGGATCGGCTGTGGTTGCTCTGGCACGGGCGTCGCTTGTTTGATGACGATCGTAAGCCGGCCAATCGTGCCGAGCTGGTCAACGCCGTCAGACAAGACGCGGGAACCTGTCGTGAGCTGCACATACGCTGTCCCCGCCTTGAGCGCCTTGAACGTCAGGACCGCGGTAGGAGCCGTATTATTGGCATGGGAACTTAACGTAAACGCGCCAAAAGAGAAGACGCCGGTATTCTGGTCAACATACGTGCCTGGAGAAACATCTTGGAATACGCCGGTCGGCGCCGCACCCTTCCATTGCAGCAGGTCCTGCGTATATGAGCCGTCCGCGCGGATCGTATCCACGTCTTTGGCGCCGCTCATCGTCATGACGACCGTGAATGTCTGCCCGACGTTCACGGTTTTTGGCCCGGTTGGATAAAAATTCGTTGCGGCGAAGACAACGGATGGGAGCGCCAGGAACAGCGCAGGGACGATGAGGAGCCAAAGGCGTTTCAACATATTTTTTTAGAAGCTCAAGCCCCAATGGCTCGCTAAGAGTGAAAGGTCCGCATCGTCGACTATGCCGTCCTCGTTGAAGTCGGCAAAGAAGGTGTATTTTTTCCACGCCCGCGTAAAAAGCGACAAGTCCACGTCATCGACATTATGGCTATCATTCACATCACCGATCAAGATGCGCTCGATCTGGCCATAGACCGGATAGGATGACGCGCCCTGGTACACCGCGCGGACATAAACATCATTCATGCCTAAAAACAATGGAAAATCCATCTGCCACGTCGTGGGCGAGGGATATGTGACACCGTTGGAAGAACCATTCACCGTAATCGTCACCGCAGGATCCTTCGTCCCAGACAGCAACCGATGTGACATGAAGGTTGGGCTGCGGAAGGTCAACGTTGGAATGGGAATCGTCGTGCTCGTTCCGCCTGTCGCTGGAGGCGGTACAGGTGGTGTGGTTGTTGCTGGAGGTGGAACATAGCCACCACCCCCGCCGCCTCCGCCTCCGCCTCCGCCTCCACCCCCGCCGCATGAGTTCACTGTGCATGAAGATGAACAGAAATGCGGACAGCTCCCGTTGTTTCCACCGCTATCACAAGCTTCACCCGTCTCGACAATCCCGTTGCCACATACGGCGGGCGTTGTCCCATCATTCAACGGGACGCCGCTTTGGATGCCAAAATCCATGCTGGCCGAGCCGCCGACAATGGAATCAACCGAGGCATTCACCTCGAAATTCGGGGACGACTCGTCGAACGTTGCCGGCGCAAACGTTGAATCTTTATTATCGAAATTCGTGCTACTCACGTCGGTTGCCAATGCCAAACCAGCCATTCCGCATCCGAGGATGGTCACGAGGACGACTGAAGCCCACCGTTTCACGACCACTATCATACCATGGACCGCCTCAAAGATTGGGTTTTGGAGTCTCGTGCGATATCATGGCGGTTGCACCATGAGCTCAGCCAAAACGCACATCCATAAGCTCAACCAATTTTATGCCACGGCCATCGCCGGGAACGACATTTTGAGTTCCGCCTTGTACGTTTCTGGCATTGCGGCGATCTTCGCGGGGATTTATGCGCCGCTCGTGCTCTTATGCGTCGCCTTGGTCCTATTTTTTTATAAGTCCGTGTACCGCGAAGTCGTAGGCGCGCTGCCCGTAAACGGTGGAGCGTATAACGCGCTCTTGAACGGCACCGGAAAGACCTTCGCCGCAGTCGCCGGCGTCATGACGGTGCTCTCATACGTCGCGACGGGCGTGATCTCCGGAAAGACTGCGGTCGAATACCTCTTCCAATTCCTTGGGCGGATCGTCCCGACGGTCATGGTCCTTGGCCATAGCTTTGCCCTTGCATCGCTCGTCTTGCCGGCCGTCATTTTGGTCCTGTTCGCGTTCGCGGTACTCGTCATCGTCGGCGTCAAAGATTCAGCTGGCGTCGCCGCCGCGATTTTCGTGTTCCATATCATCACGCTCGTCTCATTCATCGCGTTTGGCATTTGGTTCGTGGCACTGCATGGGACAGGGATTTGGACCGCGAACATTGCCGCGACGGCAGCCATCATCACGCGACAAGGCGGGTTTCTCAAGACGATCTTCCTCGCTTTTTCTGCATCTTTACTCGGCGTTTCCGGCTTTGAAAGTTCTGCCAACTTCGTGGAAGAACAAGGTCACGGCGTCTTCCCCAAGACGCTGCGCAACATGGCAATCGGCGTCTTGATCTTCAATCCATTGATCGCGGCCGTCGTCTTGAACCTGCTCACCTTGCCGCAGATCGTTTCGGGAAAAGATTTTGTACTGGCGAATGCCGCGCTCGGCATCGGTGGGATGTTTTTCCTCGGCTGGATCGCGATCGACGCCTTCCTCGTCTTGTGCGGCGCCGTGCTGACGAGCTATGTCGGCGTGACAGGCCTCATCAACCGCATGGCGCTCGACGGCTGCCTGCCGACGGCGCTGTCCAAGAAAAACTCGCGCGGTTCTTATACCCGGATCGTACTCGCGTTCTTCCTGCTGTGCGTCTCAATCCTGCTTGTGACCAAAGGTGAACTCCTGTCACTCGCCGGCGTCTACACCATCAGCTTCCTCTCGGTCATGACGTTCTTCGCCGCCTCGAACCTCATCTTGCGCATCAACCGCCCGGACCTCAAGCGGCCCTACAAGGCACCGATCATTTTGGTGCTCGTCGCATTGCTGTCGACGTTCATCGGGGTCATGGGCAACATCGCGATCGACCCACGCAACACGGGATTTTTCCTGACCTATTTCATCCCCGCCATCTTATTCGTGTTCTGTGTCATGTACCGCAAACGCTTCTATGCTGGCATGAAACGCCTCACGATAAGCTGGCCGAAACTCCATCGTTTCTTTGACCAAAGATATGACGCTGCTGCTGACGACCGCATTGTCGCCTTCGTCCACCACGTCGACCGGCTGTTCCCCATCCTCGACTACATCCACAAGAATGAAAGCGGACAAAACGTCACGCTCGTGCATTGCCGACATGGCCACAAGATCCGCGCACACCAACTCGAACATTTGGTGAAAGATATCAAACTCGCCGGCTTCTACCCGACGTTCAACATCAACGTCGATTACGAAGACCAACCATTCGGCGCCAAAGCCGTCAAAGACTATGCCCGCCGCCACCGCATCCCGGCCAACAAAATTTTCATCGGCTCGATCCACCACTACCACGAGTTCAACTACGAAGACTTAGGCGGCGTGCGCGTGATCCTCTAGTCCATCCCCGCTTCCCGTTCCATCTCGATCACGCGTTCAAGCGGATGGTGGTGGAATTTGACCGCACAATCACCGAACTTCACGCCAAGCTCTGGGTTAATCATCTTTGCCATCCCTTTCTTGTCGTACGTTAAATCCGGATATCGTTGCATGAACGAATCAAACGGTTCGTTGATCACGAACTCCGCGTGTTCCAAACCTTCCGGATACGCGCTCCCCTCTTTCGGCGCAGGCAATTCGACTCACCAAATCTTTCGGTCGTGATATTCAAGCGGTGACGTGAGTTTAAACGTACTGATCGGCCGTTCACTGATTAAGTGCTCACCCAAATTGGTACCAACAGAAACGAGTAATTCCTTCATGGCGATATAACGCTCTATCGTCGCAACGCGATAGCAGATATGGTCCATCTCATAGCCAGAAACATCGATCCCGTGCTCTTTCAGTCGCAGGAACAGCCTATCCAAAAACGCAACGTGGTCGCCGAGGATGTTTGACATGCGCCAACAGTATCTTGGCCTGAGAGCTTCGGCAACCTGCCTATAGCTCATTCCGTTTCCTCTCTGCCCGATCCAGGCACTTCTTCAGATCAATCCCCTTTCCAAGCACCGGTTTCCACAAATCACCGACTTTTTTGAGGCGCTGTGCCGTATTCTTGATCGTGAACTTCGTTGGATCTAATCCGATTTTCACTTCATTCCAGCGCAGCGGCGTCGAGACCATCGCGCCTGGGCGTGGACGGATACAATAGGCGGCAACCGTCGTCGCGCCTTCCTTGTTCTGCGGTGAATCGAGGTACACGGCATGCGTCCGTTTTTTTGGGTTGCGTTCGAGGCTCGTCAATTCCGGCACCTTCTCGTGGACGAATTGCGCCACGAGCTGCGAAAACAGCCGCGCTTGCTCGTAGGAATATTTCGCGGCGAGCGGCACGTAAATATGCAGGCCGCGGCCGCCTGACGTTTTGCAATACCCTTTTGCGCCGAGCTCATCTAAGACTTCTTTGACAGCAAGCGCCGTCTTCACGACCGCCGAAAACGGCACGCCTTCCGGATCGAGATCCATGATCATGTAATCCGGCTTGCTGATCGTCTTGATGCGTGAATTCCATGGGTTGATCTCGATACAGCCCAACTGGACCATGTAACGCAGCGTCTGCTCGTCATCGCACACGAGATAGTTGATCGTCTTATTTTCGGATTCTGAATGCAGCTTGACTGTCCGCGCCCACTCCGGGGCATTCGGCATGTCCTTTTGGAAAAAATGTTCTTCCTCAATGCCGCCGGGAAACCGGTTTAATGATTCAGGGCGGTCTTTCAAATACGGCAGGATGTACTTCGCGACGCCATGGTAATACGCCAGCACGTCGCCTTTCGTGATCTTCTCTTTTGGCCAAAACACTTTCTCCGCGTGCGTGAATTCAAAAGGCTGTTTTGCCGCATTCCGAGGCTCTTCTTTCACTACGTCATGGGCTGACTTGTCTTCGCGCAACCCGAGGAAAATCGGCTGGCGCATCACGCCATCCGACGTCCATTCTTGGAACTTCACTTCACAGACGAGCGTCGGTTTGACCCAGTGGACCGGCGCGTTCGGTTTTGGCGGTAAGGCAAATGGCGATGAACGCTGCTCGAGTTTGGAAAGCTTGGTTTTCAGTTCGCGGAGCATCGCATCGTTTGATCCACCTCCCGTATGGCCGATATAGACGAACTCGCCGCCGCGATAGACGCCTAAAATGACGGCACCTAAATATTTTCGCCCGCGCCGCGGTTCGGTGTAGCCCGCGATCACGGCTTCCTGCTCCATGACGTTTTTCATCTTCAACCAATCGCCGCTGCGCTTGCCTGTTTGGTAGGTGCTCTGCCCGTCTTTTGCCATCACGCCTTCAAGGCCGTTGCGCTTGGCGGCAGTAAACAACGCGACGCCATTTTTTTCGACGTGATCGGTATATTTGACGTGCGAGAGGTTAGGCAAGATGGATTTCAAGAGGCGCTTGCGTTCGAGGAGCGGCAACCCGCGCAAGTCACGGCCGTCCAGATACAACAGGTCAAAGACTTCATACACGAGCCGGCCTTTCCCAGTTTTTTGGTATTCCTGAAGCAATTCAAATGCCGGTTTGCCTTTTGCGTCCAGCGCCACGACTTCGCCGTCAAAGACCGCATCCACATTCACTGTCTTGAGATCTTCAACAACGGGAGAAAACTTTTGGTTGAACGATTGGCCGGAACGCGAATACAACGCCACGCCGCCTTTCGACACTTCGGCTAATGCGCGATAGCCGTCCCATTTCATCTCGAAGATCCAGCCTTCGCGCGAAAACGGTTTGTCCGCCATCTCGGCGAGCATCGGCGCAACGTCATGCGGCATCGGCGCGCGCTTGCCCGTTTCGGGACGGAAGTCAACGACCGGTTTCCGTTCGTGTTTCTTCATGAACAACCAACCGTTCTTGAATTTTGGGCTGTCCATGCGGATGAGCGCATACACACCCTTCATCTTTTTTCCGTGAAGCTCGAACGTCACATCACCTTTCTTGAAGCCTGCCTCCATCGCCGCCTCAATATCTTTTGTCGAAGTGCCGGACGAGACCGTATACGTTCCCTCATCCCAAATCTTGACCGTGCCGGCGCCATAATTTCCCTTCGGGATCACGCCATGGAACGTGCGATACGCCAGCGGATGGTCTTCCACCATCACGGCTAACCGATGCTCCTTAAAATGGCGCGGTGGGCCTTTGGGGACCGCCCAACTCTTCAGCGCCCCGCCCCACTCCAACCGGAAATCGTAATGCAAATGCGAGGCATGATGTTCCTGCACCACGAAATGACGGACTCCCGCACGGCCCTTGCCGCCTTTTGGTTCGGGCGTTTGCTTGAAATTCCGTTTTGCCCGATACGTTTTCAAAACAGGCTTATTTGCGGGCATGGGACTTCTGTTCTTTTTCGAGGCTCTTGCGCAGCACCGACATGATGTCCGGGACTTTGGTCGGCTTGGGTTCCTTGCCTTTGGCTTTCACGGGTTTGCCGTGTGCTTTCTTGGCGATGACTTTTTTGAGCTCATCGCTGTAGGCATCGTGGTATTTTTCGGGATGGAAATGCTCCGTAAGCTGGTTGATGAGCTTGAGCGCCATGTCGATCTCGCGTTTGGACGTCTTGCCTTTGGGGACTTTCAGGCCGGGTTTCTTCAGCTCTTCCTTGTAGCGCAGTTGGTCAAGCACCAGCACGTCGCCTTCGACTTTCAAGATGCCAAGATGTTCTTTGTTATGCAGCACATACGACGCGACGCCGACTTTATGCGATACGCGCAAGGCTTCACGCAAGATGAGATAGGCTTTCACCGCCCGTTCGTCCGGCTCAATGTAATACGGTTTTTCCAGGTAAATCGGGTCGATTTCGCTTTCGTCAGTGAATGAGGAGATGTCGATGGACTTGGTGCGCTTGAGGTCGACTTTCTCAAAATCCTCATCGTGCAAGATCACGTAATCGCCTTTGCGGTATTCATAACCTTTGACCACATCCTCATACGGCACTTCTTTGCCTTCGGCGCGGCAGACGCGAGCGTAGCTGATCGGCGACAGGTCTTTCTTGTGCAAGAGCTGGAAATTAAATTCGCGCTCCACCGAAGCGCTATAGAGCCGAACGGGGATGTTGATCAGCCCAAAGCTGATGGAGCCGGACCAAAGGGGATGTGCCATAGGATAGGGTTCAGTATACCCTTCGAAGGATAAAAAAACACCCGCCGGAGCGGGTGTTTTTTTGGCGAGCTTAGAGCTCGTCGTTGATGGTCAACGCGTTGTTCATCTCGAATGTCGGGTTGTAGTCCGACGAAGAGCTGATGTCCGCGCCGAAGGTGTAGTTGGCAAAGAACGCATCACTGATGTCGTCAATCTTGGTGTTCCAGTTGGTGCCGTAGAGGCTCGTCGCCAGGCTTTCTGACGTCACCCAACGGAGCACGCCGCCATTCGCGACGGCATACGTCTTGGGCACGGTCGTGAACTTCACCATCTTGACGCCAGGGCGGTAGGTCACGTTTGAGCCGAGGGTCATGTTAGCCAACGTATTGGCTGACACGATGGTGACGTTGTTGAAGTCGGGATACCAGCTGAAATAGACTTTATCGTTCGGGAAGGCATGGCGCATGCAATCCTTGCCATAATAATACACGGCGCTGTCTTCCTGCGTGCTCGAGTTGCCGTCATCCGGCAATTTGACGAGCGAGCCAGACGCATACGGGCAAGTGCTCGACATGACAAAGCTGACCGTCGGATGGAGGCTAATCGTCACACCGTCTGCAACAGCCGTAAACGTCGCATTGCCGACGGCAGAAGAACGGGCCGTGAAGACGGCCGAACCATTGATGTCCGTCGTGACTTCCGATGGCGAAATGACCGTCCCGGAGAGCGACGAAGAAAGCGTCACGGCTTTCCCGCTCAAGGCGGTGTTCGAGGCGTTGCGCACGGTCACGGTGACCGTGGCGGTCTGGACGTTGTCTGCCGTAACCGTCGCCGGGCTCGCGCCGACGAACGACTGCGAAGCAGAAACGGTGCTCGAGGTATTTGATGGCGTCAACGAGATCGTGTGGCTGTTGGCGATCCCGTCCGTAATCAGGAAGCTGCCCGTCGTGTCCAGGTAGTTTCCGTCCGTCGCCTTGTAATAATAGGTGCCGGAGGCAAGGGCAAACTTGATCTGCCCGGAGGCGTCAGACGTGCCGATCGCATCGGCTGAACCTGCATGCGACAGGTCATCTGCCACGGACGTATATGCGGCATCCGTATACAGCGTCACCTGGACATTCGGTACGCCCGTGCTGCCTGATTGCGTCGTGACGATATCATCACGCGAGATGGTGAGCGGAGACGCAGACAGGTCGTCAAGCGTCGTCGTCAGCGTATTGGCCGTGATGCTCGCGTTGACGAACCCCATGTTGTTGAAGGTGAGCGTGCATGCGCCGGCATCAGTCCGCAAGGCGTAATAATGCACACCCGTGCCTGCGACCCATTCACCTAAATTAATGCCGCCACAATTACTGCCGAGCGTGGGCGTAAGTGCGCCATTCCAGTCCGCACCGGTGTCGGTCACGGCATGGAGCTTGAGGTTGTATGCGCGGGCGCGGACCGTCGTGGCCATGGGAGGCGTCGCGTAATTCATATTCGCGCTGATGCGGACCCAATAGGCCGACACGCCATTGAAGCTCGACTTCACCCAATCAGACGGTGGCGTAAAGCCGACCGAGGTCATATTGTCCGCGTTCGAAACCGTAAAGTCGCTGCTCGGGTTCGACGTCAGGTTGAGCGCCGAAAACCCGTCGAGGTTCGTGACGGTGACCGGGCTGGAATATTCATACAGCGCCGTGCCACTCGCACCCCACGTCCCCATCGTAAAATAAATGCTGTCGAAGGGCGACTGCATCCCCCAATAGCTATATTCGCCCGTGCTGCTTGCCACCAGGACGTCATTCGCCGTGGCATCACTGGCCGCAGCCGTCATGTCCATCGAAGACGCACCGGACCAATAGACCTTATCAAAATTCGCATTCCCGCCGAGCGTTGCGGCTTGCACGCCCGTCAAGGCAGACGCGCATACCACCGTGCACAGCGCGAGTGACATGCACGTCGCGCGGAGGGAAAAAATGTTTTTCCTCATAGTGTCGTAAGTATTCTGTAATGAATAAAAAATGAGACAATCAAAAGGATATCATATTTCAAGATCTATTTCACTGCGGCGCAACTTCGGGGTATCCTACGGTCGTTATGCGTAGGAGTTTTGTATTCATTGGCAGCGCCCTCTTGTTGTTGATGTTGGCTCGGACATCGGCGGCACACGCAGCACTGCTGCCCGATACGCTCATCAAACTTGCATGCCAAAAGAATGCCGGCATCAACGACCCCTGTACCGCCGTGTATGACGTTGGCGGTGACGGCAAGCGCCACGCCTTCCCGAACGACAAAGTCTATTTCACCTGGCATGCGGATTTTTCTGGCGTGCAGACCGTCAGTGCCGCCACGTTGGCGGCGATCCCGCTCGGACAAAACGTGACGTACCGGCCAGGATCGAAGCTCGTCAAATTCACGACGCTCGATAAAGTCTATGCCGTTGCGCTTGGCGGGACGTTGCGCTGGGTCACGACTGAAGACGTGGCGCAGGGAATCTATGGCCCAACCTGGAACAAAGATGTCGACGACATTCCCGATACCTTCTTCTCCGACTACCAGATGGGTGCGGACATTTCCTCTGCGACGGGCTACAGCACAACAGTTGAAGCGTCTTATGCCCCGGACATCGATGCCGACCTTCCAAGCACCTCCAAGGCCACGAGTGTCGTCACGGATCGTGGGACGTTCGCCATCCAACTCATCACCCTGCAAAAAGGCCGTTTTGACATGATTACCGATACGGCGGAGACCTCTGACTGCGCGAACAATTGTCCCGCCAAATCGTTGGCAGATTACGCGACCGAAAGCGACGCAACCATCGGCATCCATGGCAGTTACTTCTGCCCGCCGGATTACGCCGACTGTGCCGGCAAGACCAACACGTTCCTTACGCCAGTATTCAATAGCGCGGCACATGTCATGCTGAACGCCAGTAGCCTCGCCGTGCACGAAGGCCCAATGATCGCTGAAACGACGGCTGGGCAGTACTTCTTTTTCCACCGCACCAAGGATTTCGGGACGTCCGTTTCGGCGTTTGAGTCGGCGAATGGAGCGACACTCGCGGCCGCGCTCGCCAACTACCCGTCGCTCGTCGAAGGTGGGCAGGTCGTCGTCCTGACCGAACCGAAGCTCGACAGCGACATGCAGACCGTCAAAGCCGTGCGCGGAGCAATCGGGATGAACGACCGGTTCATCTACCTCGCTATCGCAAAAAGCGCCACGGTCGTGGACCTCGCCTCGATCATGAAAACGCTGGGCGCGACGGACGCATTCAATTTGGACGGCGGTGGAAGTGCGGCACTCTATTACAACGGCGCGTATGCTTACGGCCCCGGCCGCTTACTGCCGACCGCAATCCTGTTCAAACAAAAATAAAAAACGCGAAAGTTGCACGATCTCCAGATGGGCGTATGCTTTAAATCTAAATCGCTAAACGCATTATCTTTATGAGCCTCATTTGGTTCCTCATCATCGGTGCGCTTGCAGGATGGATTGCGGGCGAACTCACCAAAGGCCACGGCTTCGGCCTCCTTGGTAATATCGTCATCGGCGTGATCGGGTCGGTGATCGGCGGGTATATCTTTACCTTGCTCGGCATCTCGACCTACGGCCTGATCGGCGACCTCGTGTTGTCCGTCATCGGGGCGCTCGTGCTCCTCTTCATCGCGTCGCTCTTCAAGCGCGCATAGTCAGGAAGGACGAATTACGTTAGGAGGATTCCCGGTGTGACACTGGGACGATCTTATTCCATTAACATCACCCATATGGAAAACGCCAAGAAACACTCGTCCGCCGCAGGCATCGCGCTCATCGCCGGCCTCGCTGCAGGAGTCGCCGCAGGGCTCTTCATCAACTCCGACAAAGGCCACGAGATGACCGAAGACGCCAAGAAACAGGCCAAAAAACTCCAGAAGCAGCTCATGCACAAGCTGGATGACGTGAAAGACCTGACCGAGGAGAAGTACGAAGAAATCGTGAACGACCTCGTCGACCACTATGCCGAGACAAAGGAACTCGCCGCATCGCAACTGAAGGCGCTCAAAAAGAACCTCCTCGACCAGTGGGACGAGGTACAGGAGCAGGTTAAACACCTACAAGAAGGCGACTAATGTGTGGTATATCATTGGTTGGATCTTCGGGATCCCCGTCAGCGTGCTGCTCCTCATTTGGATCATCATGCAGTTCCGCAAGAAATAATCAGCAACGATAAAAACACCCGACTACGGGTGTTTTTTATTTTACGTATACCCTATCCAAATCCATCCTCCAGTGTTAAGACAAGAAGGCGCGATTTATCCATAAGCTGCTTACATGAACGACATCTACCTGTTTACGGTTCCCGTGTTCCAAAAGTCCCTTACGGCACTCGACGGCATCCTCGCCAAAGCCCAAGACTTTGTGAAAGAAAAAGGCGCGGACGAAGCCGCATTGCTCGAAGTGCGCCTGTGGCCCGACATGTTCCCCTTGAAAAAGCAGGTCCAGGTCGCTTGCGATAATGCCAAAGGCGTCGTTGCGCGCCTTTCCGGCACCGAAATCCCAGTCTTCGCGGACGAAGAAAAGACGCTCGCCGAGCTCCGCGCCCGCATCAGCAAGACGCTCGACTTCGTCAAAGGCATCCCCGAAGATTCCTTCAAAGACGCCGCCACGCGCAAGATCACGATGTCGTACTTCCCCGGCAAATTCATGACGGGTTTCGACTACGCCCGTGAATACGCCGTCCCGAACTTCCTGTTCCACGTCGTGACCGCCTACGATCTCCTGCGCAAAGAAGGCGTCCAGATCGGCAAGTCCGACTACATCGGCGGCATGCCGTTGCAGGACGAGGCGTAAAATAAAAAGAACCCTGTTTCCTCCGTCGTTGCGAGCATCAGCTTAAACGCGAAGCAATCTTGAGCGAAAAGCCAGGTTCAAGATTGCTTCGTCGTCAGACTCCTCGCAACGACAATGGGCGACGGGGTTCTTTTTTATGTCCGAAGACCTTTGCCCTTGCGCAACAACCAGTAGGTGAATATGGACAGCACGGCGGACAAGACGAGTAGGATCAGCGCTCCAATCCAGGCCGGACTCCCATTGTCGATAAATCCGGAGCGGAACCCTTCGACCATGTAGACGATCGGGTTTAAGTACGAGATGTTCCGCCAAATTGGCGGCAATGAACTGATCGGGTAGAAGACGCCGCCGAGGTAGGTCAACGGGACCAAGATGAACGTCGTGAACGTGCTGACATCGTCAAAATTCTGTGCCCACAAGCCGTTCAGCAACCCGCCAAGCGAAAACACGAGCGCCGTAAAGAAGGAGAACAGGATAATGGCGGATACGTTATGGACGGCAGGACGCACGAAGATCAACGAGACGATGAAAACAAGGATCCCCGTCATGAACCCGCGGATCATTCCGCCTGTAACGAACCCCGCCAACACGACTGCCTCATGCACCGGGGCAACTAGGATTTCTTCGATATTTTTCTGGAACTTCGACCCGAAAAACGAGGAAGAGACGTTAGCGAACGCCCCGTTGATGACCGCCATCATCACGAGCCCCGGGACAATGAACGACATGTAGGGCACGCCATCAATCTGCTTCACTTGCGAACCGATGAAGCCGCCAAAGATCACAAAATAGAGCGATTGCGTGATGATCGGCGGCAGGAGCGTTTGGCGCCAGATGCGCATGAAGCGCGTGATTTCTTTAACGACAATCGTCTTGTACGCGACCCATTGGATGTGTGCGTTCATATCAGGTGCGGATGGTTTCCAGGAATAGGCGCTCGAGACGGTTCTCTTGCGGGTTGAGGTCGCTCACGCAGATCCCCTGCTGCTTCAACGCCTCGATAAGTTCCGTTACTTCCTGGTCTTTTTGGAGCGTAACTTCGGCCGTACTGTCGCCCGTTGCTTTTACCGAGAATCCTGCGACCTTCTCAAGTCCTTTCATCGAATCAAGCGTAAGCACATACGTCCGCACGTCCATGCCTTGAAGCAACTGCGCGACAGAACCCGTCTTCACGATCTCGCCCTTGTTGATGATGGCGAGATTCTTGCAGAGCTTTTCCGCTTCCTCGAGATAATGCGTCGTAAGCAAGATCGTCGTGCCGTTCTTGTTCAATTCCGTGAGGTATTCCCACATGCCGTAGCGCAATTCGACATCGACACCAGCCGTTGGTTCGTCGAGGATCAACAAGCGCGGCTTGTGCACCAGCGCCCGTGCGATCATCAAACGTCGCTTCATGCCGCCGGAGAGCGCACGCGCCGGTTGGTCGCGTTTTTCCCAAAGGCCGAGTTTCTTTAAAAGCTCTTCGGCATGCGGAGCCGTCTCTTTGGCCGACAATCCGTAGTATCCGGCCTGGGTAATCAGAATGTCCCAAACTTTCTCAAAGATGCTGAAATTGAATTCCTGCGGCACGATGCCGATCTGCTGCTTGGCATAGTCGCGCTGCGTGTTGATGTCGAAACCGAAGACCTTTCCGGATCCTCCGGTCGAATTAACCAGGCCGCACAAGATGCCGATCAAGGTCGTCTTTCCGGCACCGTTTGCGCCGAGTAGGCCAAAAAAATCGCCTTCTTCAATTGCAACAGTCACGCCCTTCAGGGCTTCGGTTCCGCTGGCGTATTTCTTCTTCAAATCTTTGACGTCGATCGCGAGCATAAGAATATTTAATGCAGTGAACAGGAGCAGACTGTACCTGAAACGGTAGAAATTTCAATGCTCGACCAGGATTGACAAAATGGCTATTTTGTGTTATATTAACGTGTCAAAATCGCGAAGTGCGAATGACCGCGTCGGATTTGCCGAAGCACTCGTTTTGAAAGGGACCTTACATATGAAGACGGCCAGCGCGATTATCGTCTCTTTCGTTCGGCCGGCGTTGCTCCTTGCCGGGATCATTCTGGGCTGCAGTTCTCCCGAGGCAATCCAACCTCCGGCCGCTGAGGTCGAGGAATGCGATTCGCCCTACGAAACCCACTACTACGGTGAGGTCGAGGGCTTCACCGTTTCGATCGACGAGTCAGTCCACGATTGCAACCACTTCCAGGTCGTCATCGTACGGCCGAAGGAGGTGCCTATCTACGATCGCGTGATCGGCCTTCGCGACGATCGCGACGGCGTAGGAAATTGGGAACGGCTTATCTACCAAGACCATCATGAGTCGGATCCCCTGGTACCGCCCTATTGCAGCCAAATCTCTAAACTCGGTCCTTCCTCACGACAGGAAGCTGATCGGTCTGTGTGGGAGCCCTGTTACAGCACTAGGGCCCCCATGCTCTCGCCGGATGAGGCAGCAGTCCTCGAGGAGGAGCTGAACCGGATGATGGCCATCGTTCGGGACAAGCAGCATCGGATCAGCGACATGGAAAGGCACCAACGGATTTGGGGCGATTACGGCAACTTGAACGTCTGCTGGTAGAAACCTCGCAGCCCCGCTGCGACGAGAGCACCCTGCTCCGTCGCAGCGGGGTGCTTTTTTTTATTTCTGAGGCGTCGTGCTCGTCACCGCATCCGGAATGAACCTTAATGCCACGCCATTCATGCAAAACCGTTTCCCCGTCGGTTGCGGCCCGTCATCAAACACGTGGCCGAGATGCCCGCCGCAGGCGGCATCCACGACTTCAGTCCGCGGTTCAAACGGAATGCTGTCGTCTTCGACGAGTTTCACCACATCCGGGTTGATCGGCGCCCAAAAACTCGGCCAGCCGGTGCCGGAATCGTATTTCTGTTCGGACCGGAACAACGGCACGCCGCAATCCGCGCTTACATACGTTCCCGGGCGCGTTTCCATATCCAACGGGCTGCTGAAGGGCACTTCCGTCCCCTTGTTCCAAATGACGTCATACGCCTCCGGCGACAAGATCTGTTTCCATTCCGCGGGAGTCGTCGTAGGCGAACCAAACACCAACGCCGTCGAGCTGGCGTCGCCCGATGGCGTCGGCTGGCTCATCGAGACGGGGCCGAGGGAAGAGGCGCAGCCGCTGCCGAAAAGGAGGAGGGCGATGAGGGGGAAGACGAGGGAATTTTTCATGCCTGTAGAGTACGCAGGTATTCGGTATTTTGCCATTTGTTAATCCGTTCAATTGCTTTTTTTGAACCAGCAGCGAACCATTGCACGTGCGCATGTTCTATGATAAGAAACGTCAATGCAAAAACACTTTCAGTCTGCTACACGGCAAGGACAGGACTTCAGCATCACTGTAGACAGTACTCCGGATATCTGTCCGATATGTCATTTTTCCATCGAGCCACTGCCTTTGCGTGGATTCTGCAAAAAATCAGACGGAACCTTCTCCTCCACGGCGGAGCTCGTATTCCTCTGCCCACGACAAGCCTGTGAACGACTGTTTATTGCAAGATACAAAGCAATTAATCCTTCTGCCACACAGACTCAGTTTGAATTTCTGAACTGCCTGCCCATAGAAGTTGAAAGCAAGCTCTTCAGTTCAACCATTAATGCCACGTCACCCAAATTTCAAACGATCTGGAATCAGTCCTTTTCAGCGGAACAATCGGAGCTAACTGAAGTGTGCGGGCCAGGTTATCGGAAAGCGCTCGAGTTTCTGGTAAAGGATTACGCCAAAACATTGCACGCGGATAAAATAGAACAGATTGAAAAATGTTTACTCAGCAGTTGTATAACTCAATATATCGACGAACCCAAGATACAAAAAGTTGCAGAGAGAGCGGCCTGGTTAGGGAATGACGAAACACACTACGTTCGAACCTGGGAATCAAAGGATCTCGATGATCTCAAAAAGTTGATTGACATGGTCGTACACCTGATCGATGCGAAGGCAGATTACGATCAGCTGCTTAAAGACATGCCTAAAAAGCCAGCCGCATCTGGAAAACCGGAATCACTTGCAGAAATCAAACCTTGAATACAAAAACACCCGCTTCCTCGGGTGTTTTTTTGAGCGGATTTACAGCTCGTCATTGATCGTCATCGCGTTATTCATCTCCCCCGATGGAATGTAGTCCGTGGTTGAATTGATGTCGGCGCCAAACGTGTAATTGGCGTAGAACGCGTCGTTAATATCGTCTATTTTGGTATTCCAGATCGCGCCATAGAGACTCGAGGCAATACTTTCCGACGTCACCCAACGAAGGACGCCGCCCCTAGCGACCGCATACGTCTTAGGCACAGTCGTAAACTTCACCATTTTCACGCCTGGGCGATAGGTGACATTCGTACCGAGCGTCATGTTCGCCAGTTCATCATCCGAAACAGCGGTAACGTTGTTAAAATCTGAATACCAGCTGAAATAGACCTTATCATTGGGAAAGGCGTGGCGTTTACAGTCTTTGCCGTAGTAATACACAGCACTATCTTCCTGCGTATTCGGATTCCCGTCATCAGGAAGTTTGACAAGCAGACCAGAAGGATACGGGCAGGTCGCTGCATTTACGAAGGTAACCATCGGTTGCGTGTTAAGCGTTACGCCTCCTACGACTGCGGTAACAGTTACCTTACCCGATACATTGGACTTGATGGTAAAATTCGCTGTCCCTGAATTATCTGTTCTGACTTCTGCTGGACTGATAACCATCCCGTTGGTAGAGCTGGAAAACGACGAGATCGTCACCGGCTCGCCAGAGAGCGGTGTATTTGAATCGTTACGGGCAACAACAGTCAGCGTTCCCGTGCTTACACCGTCAGCCGTAATGATCGACGGTACGACACTTACAGAAGATTGTGCAACCGAAACCGTCGTGTCCACGAAGGGCGGGTTTGGACTAAGCTCATGCGCCGTTACAGCAGTCGCTTTTGGCGTCCCCACATATCCTGAATTTCCGCTAATACGAATCCAGTAGGCGTTCACGCCTTCGACGGTTGACTTAACCCAATCTGACGGCGGAGTAAAACCAATAGTAGCGATGTCGTCGCTGCTCGGTGCGGTGAAACTATTGGTCAAGTTTGAAGTTGGTAAAAAGCCAGAAAAACCTTCGACGTTTCCGACTGTAACTGGACTTGAATATTCAAATGTAGCGCTTCCGCTAGATCCCCAAGTACTCATCCAAAAATATATTGAATCAAATGGTGATTGAAGGCCCCAATAGCTATATTGGGTTGAACTTGAGGCTAGAATCGACGTGTCATTCGCAGTCACATCGCTTGCAGCGGTCGTTTGATCAGTATACGCTCCGGAAAACCACAACGCCTTGTCGAAAGTTGCATTGCCCGGGAGCGTCGCCGCCTGAACACTGGAAATTGCCGGCGCGCAGATCGCTGCACAGACGACAAGAGAGATGCCTAATGTCCGGAAACGAAAAAGATTTCGCATGTTTTTAGTATTTGAATGAGTATTTAAAGATGAATCAACACTATCGTACCATTTTTATAGATAACAAAAACACCCGAGGAATCGGGTGTGTTTGTTTAGTCCGGCGACGGGCTACTCTCCCAGCCCCGCCGCTCGCGAGCGGCGGGGCAAGTACCATCGCTGCTGGTGAGCTTAACTGCCGTGAAATTGCCCCTTATCCGAGGCTATGCTAGGTTGCTTGCATATGCAAGCCACGAAGCAGCAAAAGGTGAAGCAGAAATCACCCTCATACGACGCAACAAAGACCGTCGTCCCACAGAGCTGGTATGACAGTATTGGGCTTCTTCGACACAAGGCCAAGGCTCTAGAGAACCACGCGAAACGTGTCCGCAAAGAATGGTCCCGGACGTGACATATGACGATCGACACGAACATCTTGATTGCGTTTCTCAACCAAGAATCGGTCGTGACCGACCAGATGTCCGCGTGGCGTGAAGCAGGCGTTACCCTCTTTGTCCCGACGATGGTCGAAGCGGAGCTCCTCTCTTTTTCTGGGCAAACCAAAGCAGAACTCGAACAGATCATTCGTTTCCTTGGAGAAAACTTCATCTCGATCCCATTCGACCGGACGCTCGCCCGGATTTCCGGAGAAATCCGCCGCGACTCACGACTTAAGTTCCCCGATGCGGCAATCGCTGCGACGGCATTGTTTACACGCACGCCGCTTGTGACCAGGAATACGAAGGATTTTAAGCGGCTGAAAGATCTCCCGTTGATACAGCTTTAAGGGCCAATCGCATAATTGACAAGTAACAGTATAAATTGACAACTCAATTGACAACAAAGATAAATTCCAAACAAAAAACCCGCATTTCTGCAGGTTTTTTGTTTAGTCCGGCGACGGGCTACTCTCCCAGGACCGGGTTGGGTCCAAGTACCATCGCTGCTGGTGAGCTTAACTGCCGTGTTCGGAATGGGAACGGGTGGAACCTCACCGCTTGAGCCACCGGTCCACCGATACGACGTAGTCGCTCTGGCAGATCGGAGGCTCACTCCGGAAATTCACGATGACAATCAACGATCGAAGGTTATACGTACACGGCACACTACATGCCTGACGCAATTATCTATACACTGCGCCACCCAGGCAGAGCGTCTGTGCGACGCTTGTTTGCCGGATGGCCGAAGCAACGAGCTATTAGTACTGCTCAGCTCAAACCCTCGCGGGTCTTACACTTGCAGCCTATCAACCTCCTGGTCTCGGAGGGCTCTTACTGAATACTAATCTTGAGAACGGCTTCACGCTTAGATGCTTTCAGCGTTTATCCGTGCCGAACGTAGCTACCCTGCGATGCCCCTGGTGGGACAGCAGGTACACTAGAGGTTCGTGAATCTCGGTCCTCTCGTACTAGAGATTCGTTCTCTCAATATTCCACGCGCATAGTAGACAGGAGACCGAACTGTCTCACGACGTTCTGAACCCAGCTCGCGTACCGCTTTAATTGGCGAACAGCCAAACCCTTGGGACCTTCTACAGCCCCAGGATGCGATGGGCCGACATCGCTGTCGGACTTACAAACTCCACACTTTCATGTGGCACAGACTATATCTTCATCTCGCGCCGGATGGTGAGCATGTTCTGGTGCATCATCTCGGTTGTTGTCGCGAGCGTCGGCGTGTTAACCGCACATTGCAGTTCTCCCCTTTCGGGTCAGTCGTTACGGGGTCAAAGTCGACGTTACGTCGGCTCGACTTCCCACGGTATTGCCGGGTGACACGCACAGTCCAACTGTGTCACTGACGGTTTCACCGTTATAGCCGTATTTTTTGGATCGGAATCGCTTCCGATGCACCCCGATGTTACTTAAGGTGCCAAACCTGGTCGTCGATGTGGACTCTTGGACCAGATCAGCCTGTTATCCCCGGAGTAGCTTTTATCCGTTGAGCTTCCGCCGTCCGATATCGTACGGTCGGATCACTATGTCCTGCTTTCGCATCTGCTCGACTTGTTGGTCTCGCAGTTAAGCCAGCTTATCCCATTGCGGAACCGGCGCGATTTCCATCCGCGCCTAGCTGACCTTTGTGAACGCCTCCGTTACCATTTAGGAGGCAACCGCCCCAGTTAAACTACCCACCAGATACTGTCTCCCCATCCAGATTCATGGACGGAGATCAAGAATCGTGTCATCGCAAGGGTGGTATCTCACTGTCGCCCGAAGGCTCCCACCTATTCTGAACAAGCAAAGCCACGACCCAATATCAAGTTGTAGTAAAGCTTCACGGGGTCTTTTCGTCTGACTACGCGTACAGGGCATCTTCACCCCACTTGCAATTTCGCCGAGGACCATGTTGAGACAGTCGCTCTCTCGTTATGCCATTCGTGCGGGTCGGAACTCACCCGACAAGGAATTTCGCTCATTTGTTACGCTCACCACGAGCGACACGATCATTTCTGTCGTGTTCTGTATGTCTCCATACAGGTCGGACTATATCTTATCCAACATAGTGTTGGATTCTGGCGTGTAGTCTCTACGGACTCTCTGCTTGCGCAGGTTGCCTCGGTATTGTCCTCCATTGAGGGTGTTCACCGATATAGCCAGATTTTCTTCTACGTCTCCGCTGGCACGCGAAGTTCGAAGGAGGGTTTTCACCTCACTAAGGCAACGAATTGTTTCACCTTAGGACGATTATAGTTATCGCCGGCGTTCATCAGCGCTTGGCTTCAAGGCTGCCTCCCGAAGGAATGACCTCTCCGCTTAACGTTCTGACACTGGCCAGGCATCACTTCCTATACATCACCTTGCGGTTTAGCAGGAAGCTGTGTTTTTGGTAAACAGTCGGAAAGCGTCTTTTGTTGAAGGCTGGATTGCTCCAGCCAGGCCTTATCCCGAAGTTACGGCCGTTGTATTGCCGAGTTCCTAAACATGGTTTCTCTCGTACACCTTGGCACACTTACGCCCACCCACCTGTGTCGGTTTACGGTACGGGCGCCTGTAGGTTAACTCTAGGAGGTTTTCTTGGTGCCCCATTCTCTCTCCTTGCCCGCCTTTCGGCAGACTTGCGCTCACGGCGAGGCTTATGCGGTACGGATTTGCCTATACCACACCCCTCCGCGCCCAAAGGATCATTCCGGGATCCTCGAAAGATTTAAGAACACGTCACTCCATCGAAACCTACCGGCGGCGCAGGAATATTCACCTGCTGTCCATCAGCTACGCCTTTCGGCCTTGCCTTAGGCCCGGCTAACCCAGGGACGATTCGCGTTGCCCTGGAAACCTTGGGTTTACGGTGGACAGGATTCTCACCTGTCTTATTGCTACTTATGCCGACATTCTCACTTCGCACCGCTCCACGGTGGCTCACGCCTTCCGCTTCAGCGCAGGTACGAATGCTCCCTTACCACTACAGAAGCCCGAAGGCTTCTCATAATCCGCGACTTCGGTAGCATGCTTGAGCCCCGATAAGTTTTCGGCGCGGGACAGCTTGACCAGTGAGCTATTACGCTTTCTTTAAAGGATGGCTGCTTCTAAGCCAACCTCCTGGTTGTATAAGCCGGCCTACCGCCTTTCACACTTAGCATGCATTTTGGGACCTTAGTCTGCGGTCAAGGGCTGTTTCCCTTTTGACGAATGGAGCTTAGCCCCCATCGTCTTACTGTTGGGAACACGTTACGGTATTCGGAGTTTGGTTAGGAGTACTAAGCTTGCGCCCGTACCCCCATTCAGTGCTCTACCCCCGCAACGCTATGGACCAACGCTAGACCAAAATCTATTTCAGGGAGAACCAGCTATCACCCAGCTCGATTGGAATTTCACCCCTAGCCACAACTCATCCCCGAGTGTTGCACGGCTCGTGGGTTCGGACCTCCAGTTGCATTTCTGCAACCTTCATCCTGGTCATGGCTAGCTCGCCGGGTTTCGGGTCGAGTCTGCGCTACGAACGCCCTATTCAGGCTCGCTTTCACTGTGGCTACGTTCCCGCAGGAACTTAACCGAGCAACGCAGGACTCACTCGTCGGCTCATTCTTCAATAGGAATGCTGTCACGGACTTGCGCCCGCTCCAACTCCTTGTAAGCATACGGTTTCAGATACTATTTCATCGCCCTCCCGGGCTGCTTTTCAGCTTTCCATCACTGTACTTGTTCACTATCGGTCAGAAGGAGTATTTAGTCTTACCACATCGTCGTGGCTGCTTCCTACGGGGTTTCTCGAGCCCCGTAGTACTCTGGATCAGAAACACAAATGGAAGATGCTCGTTTCGTTTACCGGACTATCACCGTCTTTGGTTCCACTTTCCAGTGGATTCAACTACGAAATCTTGCTCATTTGCTCTTCCCTTGGGGGGAGAACGTTCCGTCCGCAACGTCATTTGTGCGACAGCCCAAGCTCGTCACCCATGCCCGCGGTCAAACTTGCGTCCAACTCGGTGCGTAGGTTCACACAAATAATTTAGACTGTTCCGCTTTCGCTCGCCACTACTCACGGAATAATGCTGACATCTTGTCCGACATGACTATTGAAAGCACATGTCGGACAAGAAGTCAGCGGTTTATTTTTTTCTTTTCCTGTGGATACTGAGATGTTTCACTTCTCCACGTTCCCTCCACACGACCTATGTATTCAGTCGTGGGTCACGCGACTTCATCGCGCGGGGTTTCCCCATTCGGACATTCCCGGATCATAGGTTGCTTGCCACCTCCCCGAGACTTATCGCAGGCTGCCACGTCCTTCGTCGGCTCCTTCATGCCAAGCCATCCGCCGTATGCTCTTACGTGCTTCGACCGTCCGGTAACACGATCCGAATGAGGGAATCGTGATTCGCCGGGCGGCAATTTGGTGTACGATAATTGCTGTAGTTTTGTAGATGCCGTGTACGTATAACATTCTATCTTCGGAAATGTTCATAAAACGATGAGACCCGAAGTGCTGGAGTGAGCACTTTACGGAAGCGTACTGTGAGTACGTTGGAGTAAAGCGCGCAGCGAAGCACAAGGGGATCGCGTTTTTGAAGACATTTCAGATTGATTGTCATCGTATACATTCTATTGTCGAGGTCCGGTCCGCGCAGTCCTGTGCATCCGAAACGGTTCAGGAGAGACGGACACTGATGGCGGTCGAACAGGCTCATTCGGCGGTCGTCAGTGTCGGGCTCTGGGATCGAAAAGGTCTTGAGACGAAAATCGCTTGGCGCGGAGGCCAAGCGACACTTCCCTGCAGAGAGGGTCCTGTGCTTTAGCCGAGAGGCGATGTAGTCGCGTTCATGGGGTGAGTTCAGGGGCTCTCAGTGGTCCGCATCGGGCGGACATGGGATTCGAAGTGCCCATAGAGTAATGTGTCTTTCATCCCCTGTCAAGACCTGTTATTCCACACAAAAATACACATGAAAACCCTGATAATCCGGCTGATTGGCAAGCCGACCGACACCTGGCACCAAAACGCCATTCGCATGTATGAGGAGCGATTACATCCATTTGCCGGCGTGCAGACAGTCGAACTCCCCGAAGGCCACGGCGGTTCGGCCAAGCCCGACCTTGCAAAGACGAGGAAGACCGAAGCCCAAAGCCTCCTCAAAGGGATTCCGGACGATGCCTTTGTCGTGGCCTTGGATGAAACCGGCAAAGAACTCGACTCCCCCGCCTTCGCAGCCAAGCTGTCTGACTGGGCGGATGGAGGCCGGACGGTCGTCTTCCTCATTGGAGGGTCTTGGGGCTTGGACGAGACCGCGCGGCAACGTGCCGACGCGATCCTATCGTTTGGAAAGATGACCTGGCCGCACTCGATGGCCCGAGTGATGCTGCTGGAACAGCTCTACCGGTCAGCCATGATCAACGCGGGAAAGACGTACCACAAATAAAACACAACGCCCGCTCCGAGACCGGCGGCGGGCATTGGATTAGGACGAGCTGTCAGGCGGCATCGTTCCGCCGTTACGCAGCTTGTAACTGGATTCGTTCGGTAACCTCCGGGAGCGCTTGCCACGGGTCAGTACTACCTGGAGGACTGGCACGCACGGCACGATTGCCGGGTTCACGAACGGCGCGAGCTGCTCGCGCGTGGCGATGATGCGGGGCGAAAGGAGCTCACGGTTGAACTCCGTCCACCCCAGGCGGCACAGGACCGTCGTGCGCCCGTCGTCATGGGTGAGCGCGACGGTGAGTTGCCGCAGCCAATACGGCGGCGGCACGGAGCGCATTTGCATCCAGAGCGTGAGCGTCTGGTGCGACGGGTTCCAGCCCAGCTGGACCGACTTGATCGATCCCAGCCATTTGATATCGACCCGCTCAAAAATATCGCGGACCATGGTTTCCTCCTCCCAACTGCTGAAGGGACTGCTCCATTGATATCGTTCTTGCAAGGCCTTTGTCAATCAGACTTCGCGCGGGTTACGCTGTGCGCGATATGCCCGCCTCCCTCACCTTTTTTACCGGTCCCATGGCCTGCGGCAAGACACTCGAACTCGTGCGCCACCTCCAGATCTATGCCGAACAGCGCGTGCCCACGGTTTGCCTGCGCCCGGCGACGGATACGCGCAGCGATGTGATCCGCTCGCGTTCAGGATTGTCGTATGACGGGCTCACGATTCCCGCCGACGATCTCGACGCACTTCGCCGTGCACTCACGGATTATGCTGTCATCGGCCTCGACGAGGCGCAATTCTTTTCGCCGGATGTCGTCCCACTTTTGCACGACGCGCTTCGCCAAGGAAAAACCATTCTTATCTCCGGCCTCGATACGGATTTCCGCGGCGAAGTTTTCCCGACAGCACTCGCACTCATGGCATTGCCCGAAACCATCGTCGAACGTTCGCGCGCCGTGTGCAGCGTCTGCCGCGAACACAATGCGAGCCGCACGCAGCGCCTCAAAAACGGCGAGCCTGCGTCGGCCAACGAACCCATCGTCGCAGTCGAAGGCGCCGAAGCCACCATCACCTACGAGCCGCGCTGCTTGGCGCACCACGTGATACGCTAACGGCATGAACCCGTTCGAAGACCCATTTGAATCACCTGAATCGCCCGGGTCCGGTCCGACTTCGGAACGCAAACCGACCAGCCGCCACAAACCGGAAACAGCCGCGTTTGAGCGGCGCGAAGCCGGGATGTTCCAACGCCAAGACTTGGTTGCCGCACGTGAGATCCCGGGTTTCAAAGGCTTCGAAGTCGCCCTCACACTCCAAAAGAAACACGATGGCCACCACTTGAACGAAGACAACATCTTGGCCGACCCACGTACCGGGTTGCTCGGCGTTTTTGATGGCGTCGGAGGATCCGCCAAACCGGCGCTTGCCAGCCGTACCGCCGAACAGGCCGTCATCGCAAACTACGAACGCCTCGACCACGAGGCAAACGCGATGGGCGATCTCCAGCTCCTTGCATTACTGCGTTCCGAGATGGAGCAACGGGCACGCGACCGTTCGTACCGGCGCAACGAACCGCGCGAAAACCTTGAACAACGCCTTCGCCAAACCGAAGCCCTGGTCGGAAAAATCTCCGCTGACCCAAACCTCGTCAAAACAGCTTGGACGCTCATCGAAGCGCTCCGCCGAAGCCATGCGACCGTCCAAAAAACCAACGGGTCGACGACGGCCTGCATTGGAAAGCTCCACGCCTCGCCCGACGGTCGGCGATGGGCCATCGTGACGAACGTCGGCGACAGTGGCGCCTTCATCCGGCACGCAGATGGCAGGATGGAACAGATCACCGAGGAAGACTCGATGGTCAAACGCCTCATCGAAAGCGGTGCCCTGTCGCTTGAGTCACTTTTCAAAATGAAACAGCAGCCGGACAAACGCTTTCCCATCCCGTTTTCGGATGACGGCATCCACACCTCGATGCACGCGATGTCGTACTACGAACTCTCGCCACACATGACGGCGAGCATCGGCGGGATACAGCCGCTCCCCTCCCTAGCCGTACGTGAAGTCTTGCCCGGCGAAGAACTCCTCTTTTGCACCGACGGCGTCATCGACAAGTTTGAAAAGATGGTCGACGCCACGACCGACCGCAAGACATTCACGGACGAACAGACGGACTTCGCAGAACTCTCTTTTGCACTAGACGACGGTTCAACGTTGGCCGAACGGCTCGACAACCTGCGCGTCGCCGCGACGTTCCGCGCCGCCTACAAAATCACCGACGACATCGCCATTGTCGCCGCCCGGGTTGAAGAAAAAGAGTAGATCGCGTAGCCTTTCTTCGTCCGTCCGACTGCGAGTCCGCCATGGCGGACGAGCAAGCGCAGGCGGCAAGCGAAGTGTAGGGAAGGCGCTGCCGCCTGACCGGAACGTAGTCTTGCTTCGCCGAGCACGCCGCGGTGGTGGAATTGGTATACACGCCAGCCTTAGAAGCTGGTCCCAGAAATGGGTTGAGGGTTCGAGTCCCTCCTGCGGCACCAAAAAAACTCACTCTATCAATGAGTGAGTTTTTGTTGCAGCGCGTCAACGAACTCCACAATGGAACGATCCGAACGGATGTCTTGGGGTCTCACGGGCCTGACCAGCGCGAGACCTTCAAGCGTGCGGCAACGGCTCAACGCCACATACGTTTGGCCAGCGGCAAAGGCGCCGTCCCCGAGGTCAATCGTGACCTGGTCAAACGTCTTGCCTTGGCTCTTATGGATCGTGACGGCCCACGCGAGCTTGAGCGGGATCTGCATGAAGCTGCCGAGCTTCTCTTGGTCCAAGGTTTTCGTGGCCCGGTCATACACGCTGCGGTAAACGGTCCAGGTATAAGGAGGGATGGAAACCGTAGCTCCACTGTCGAGCTTAACGAGGACGGATTGCTCATCAAACCCCTCGACCCATCCCAGGCTCCCGTTCACAAAGCGGCCGTTTTGGTCGTTCGTGACGCACATCACGCGAGCACCTTCCTTCAATCGGAGCTCCTGTTCCACAGGAACTTCCCGCTCCGGGAAATCACCATAAAACGCGCCTTGAAAAAGCTTGGGCTCGCCTGGAAGTTGCGTTAAACGTCGCTGGTTCAATGCCTCGGCTGCGGCATTGATCGACGTAAGGACGATGGCGTCTTTCGGAGGCGCAGCTTGCACGCGGATGTTGAGCTGTTTCAAATCATCAGACGTAACGCTCTTGTCACGCACCGCATTCAGGAGGGAGATGAAGGTTTGGTCTGATTGGCGATATACTTTTTCAAGCTCGATAAACGAGACGCTTCCCGCTGCAAGCAATTCTTTCACGGCATGCGATGCAAAAAAGTACGGCGAATCGTAGAGCTGCGCAAAGGCGTCACGTTCTGCGGAAGCAACAACTGGCGGGAGCTGGTACAGGTCACCGATCGCGACGATGCGCAATCCCCCAAACGGGGAATCATTCTTCCGAACGTGCCGCAGGAATTGGTCCATGCAATCAACCAGGTCCGCCCGGACCATCGAAATCTCGTCGATCACGAGCACGTCCGCTTTCCGATAAACGGCAGGCTCCATGACGAAGCTCCCCTTCTTGCGCGCCTCTTTGATCGTAATCCCAGGCGAGAATCGAAAAAACCGATGGATGGTTTCTCCCTCGACATTCAAGGCCGCGACACCCGTGGGAGCAAGGACTGGGACAACGAGTTCCGTCGTTTCACGGAAATGTTTGAGGAGCGTGCTCTTGCCCGTGCCCGCACGCCCCGTGATGAACGTAAAAGGACCACCTTCCCGCATCAGCCGCAGGGCTTCATCAAACGGGGCTGTGTGCTGGAGTTGCATAATTGTTTTATACTGTACGCATTACTCTTTCAGAAAGGAAATCTCTATGCCACGCAAATATGGAAAAGCCTCGCAAAAATCAGTGAAGCGCGCCGTAATGAAGATGAAGAAAGGCACGCTCAAGAGCGGCAAGAGCAAACGTCGCGTGACGAGCCGCAAGCAAGCGATTGCCATCGGTTTGTCGGAAGCGCGCAAGCGCGGGGCCAAAGTCCCGGCGCGCAAAACAAAAAAGCGCCGCTAGGTTTGCCGACGGACGAAAATCTCCCGCAGGTGGGAGGTTTTTGTTTACCTGGCTGAAGCGCTATCATGCCCGCAATATGCAATTTCCCTCTTTCCGCAGCACTGCCGTAGCATTGTTCGCCTGCGCCGCCGCGATTCTTCCTATTGTCGCCCATGCCCAATCCGTTAGCCCACTCGTCAAAGGTTCTAGCTCGACCGTGTATTACAACTCGTCGGCAGGTAACCGCTATTTCTTTCCCAACGAATCCGTCTTCAATAGCTGGTACGCCGACTTTTCGAATGTCGCCCAAGTGTCGGACTCGCAGCTTGCTGCACTTCCACTAAGTGGCAACGTCACCTATCGCCCAGGCACGACCATGGTCAAGATCACGACTGACCCCAAAGTCTACGCCGTCTCGCGCTATGGCGTATTGCATTGGGTGGCGACCGAAGATATCGCCGCACGACTCTATGGCACAAACTGGAACCAGCATATCGCCGACGTGCCCGACGAATATTTCACCAACTACATCATCGGCACGCCGATCACGGATGCTTCGCAATATTCGCCGAGCGACGAACTGTCCGCAGCACCCACGCCGGACGAAAACATCCGCCCAGCCAATTACCTGCCGCCGGAGATGCCGACGGGCACGACCAGCTCAACCACCAGCACGGCCAGCACTGGCACAGAAGTCGACATTTCACTCTCGGCCTCACAAGCCGTGCTGAACCAGATGGTCTCGGTCAACGCGACGGTCTCAAGCACGTTCCCCATCACGCGTGTCGAAATCCATTCAAGCACATCCGCCATGCCACTCCAGACCTGCTACAACGCAACCAACTGCAATTACAGCTTTACCGTCTCGACGGCGCCGCAAACCTCTACGTTCTATGCGGTGGCCTATGATTCCGCCGGCAAAGCCTATACCACTCCAACAGCCGACCAACCGACACTCATGGTCGCCTCGGCGTCCAACCTGCTCCAAGTCACCGTCTCGCCACAATCCGTCACGGCTGGCAGCCGGGCCAGCTTTACCTCGACCGTCACTAACCCTCCGACGATTACCGACCATGCTATCTACGCCGTGATTCCCGGCGAAGCTGCGCCAGTCCTCTGGTTTGACTGTAACACTTCCGTAACCTGCGCTTCTTCCAGCCCGTTCTATCGCAACACCTATCTCTACTCCCAAATCACGACCGGCGGACAGACATTGGTATCGCCAGAAACCTTGGTCCAAGTGACGAGCGGCAGTGCGCCCAAACCAACCTTGGCCGTCACCGGCAAGCCGGCGACCGACGAAGTCGAAATCACGCTCACGGCACCATTTGGAGAGACCATCGGACAAACGATGGTCAAAGATGGGACAACCCTCGATAGCAACACGCTGGCCATCTGCACCGAGTCCACCTGTGTGTTTGACCTGCAGGTAAACGTCGCAGGCTCGATCACGGCCTTCACGCTTGTCGGCGGCAAATACGAAGCGTCGAACGTGATTACGGTGACGCCGGAATAGCAAAAAGTAGGGGCGATGCCTTGCACTCGCCCAACCAACGGCCGACCGATTCCCAAACCGGCCGATGGTCCTTTGTTCGGCCTGTTGGCCAGGGCGACCGCAAGGGTCGCCCCTACCAATATGAAAAGCCCTCTGGTGCATCCAGAGGGCTTTGGCTTCAGGCGAGCAGCCGCTCGCCTTCGGCGATAAACGCCGCGATAAGTGGCGCGACTGATTCCGCCGTTTCACCCTCACGACGAGAGAGCGCGGGCAAATCAAGAATGAGCGAGCCATACACGCGGTTCAAGAGCATGACGCGCACGGCTTCAGGCAAGACAAAGCCCGACAATTCATCCGTGATACGCGCCGTCCAAGCGTCCGTGATACTCGCGACGTTCTCGTGCGTGCGATGCCCCACCGGCAACGCCATCCATTGGCCCCAAATGGGAAAAGCGAGGTCGTAACCAGGCTGTCGCCAACCCCAAAAGTGGTTGGCGAACACGATGTACTCGCCTTCTGCGCGTTTAAAACGCACGTCCGTGCCAGCGAGATGCGGATGGACAAACCCGAGCGTGCGCCCGTGCATGCCTGCAAGGATCGCCGCACGCAACTTCCCAAGGAGCGGTTCGTGTCGCGTGACGAGCTCCGGATCTTGCGAACGCGCGAGCTCCGTCCACTTGTCGAGCTGTGCCTTGCTGTACACTTCGGCATCGGCATCCGCCTGTGGCCAGAATGGCTTAGTGACAGCACCGCGCAACTCACGGTAGAACCGCACGAAGTCACGCGCCGGACGCTCCGGCTGCATCGTCGGCAAGAACAACGCTTCGCCATCCACGAACTCATCGATGGAATACGCATAGCCCTTCGCTTCATCAAACGGCTGCGTGGCATAGGTCATCGGCGGGCGGACCTTGGATCCTGCCGCCTGCAGCCGGAACTTCTGGCGGATCATCTCCTCGTCGACCTCGAGCTTGAGGTTCTCGACGCGCAGGATCGCCTTCTTGCCCTGGAACGTGCCTTCGATCCGCACGCGCCAGGTCTTATTGCGATCATAGATGAATCGCCGCTGGATCTCATGATCAGCCGACACGAAGCCGGTCTCGGCAGAAATCGCCGCTACCGCCTGGGCGACGGCGTCGTCTGTAAAGTTCGGATGATTCGGAAATTCCTTCACGATGTCGTTTCGCATAGTCCTCCATCGTCAGGCTAAACAAAAACGGCCGTCGAGTCAATCGACGGCCGCTCCATCTTTACGCCCGTTCCACGTACTCACCCGTATCCGTATTCACGATCACGTTCTCACCTTCGTTGATGAAAATCGGCACACGGATGGTGAAACCGGCATCCACCTTCGCTTCCTTGGTGACGTTGCCGCTGGCCGTATCGCCTTTGACGGCCGGCATGGTTTCGATGACCTTGAACGCCATCTTGCGCGGCAACTGGATCGCGATCGGCTGGCCCTCATACATCGAAAGCGTGACTTCGAGGCCTTCTTTCAAATACTGGCCCTGTTCGCCGACGTCGGCATCCGCCATGGTGAATTGTTCGTAGCTTACGTTATCCATGAACGTATAGCCCGTCGCATCATGGTAGAGGTATTGCATGTTGCGATACTCGATATCGACCAGCGTGATGGTTTCCGAAACTTTGTAGGTCTGTTCCAGCGTCCGCCCGGTCTTGGCGTTTTTGATGCGCGTGCGCACGAAGGCCGCGCCTTTGCCGGGGTTGATGTGTTGGAACTCAACCACGATCCAGGGTTCATTGTTCTGGAGGATGACCGCGCCTTTCTTGATCTCGGAGGGGGATGCCATAGTGCCCGGAGTTTGCCGAAAAACAGGGACGAAGTCAACCCATAACAAAACACCCCGCCAAGGCAGGGTGTTTTGTTTAACGGGGCTTACGCCGCCGCTTCTTCTTTTTTGTCTTCCGTCGGCGCTTCTTCTTCCGGGGCTTCGCGCGAGACGCCGAAGCCGGTGCCGGCAGGGATGAGGCGGCCGATGATGACGTTTTCCTTCAAGCCTTCGAGACGGTCGATCTTGCCGCTGACGGCCGCGTTGATGAGCACGCGGGCGGTCTCTTGGAACGATGCGGCTGAGAGGAAGGACTCTGTCGAGAGCGAGACTTTGGTCACCCCCATGAAGAGTTCTTCGAGTTCTGCCGGCTTTTCGCCCCGGGCAACGACACGCGTATTTTCTTCGTCGGCGCGCGAGCGCTCGACGACTTCGCCAGGCAAGAGGTCAGTGTCGCCGGAATCCTTCACGTAGGCCCGTGAGAACATCTGGCGGACCATGGTTTCAATGTGTTTGGCGTTGATCTTTTGGCCTTGCGAGGCATAGATCGAGAGCACTTCGCGCAAGATATAGCGCATGACCGCGTCCTTGCCCTTCAGGCGGAAGAGCTGGAGCAAGTCGAGGTGTCCTTCCGTGAGCTGGTCACCCGGAATGACTTCCTGGCCATCTTTGACGAGCACTTGGAAACCCGTCGGCACGATGTACTCCATCGTCGCCGGGCCTTCCCAAATGACGGTGATCTTATCGCTCTTGGCCTTGGCGACGCCCGAGTGTTGGGCCAGGACTTCGATCTCGCCTTTGCGCATCATGAGCAGGTCGCCTTCTTTAACCGTCATGCCGTCCTTCATCTTGATCTTGTCTTCGGAGGTGTCGCGCACGTAGGTCTCTTCCTGCACGTCGTGGTGGACGACCTGGATGGTCTTGTTTCCAGCGGACGTGTCCATGACTTTTTGTCCGGACGGCGTCTCGATGATGCGGCGTTCGCCGGCGACCACCGTGACCTTGCCCGCGACTTCACTGATGACGGCCTTGTGCTTCGGCGGGCGGGCTTCGAACAGTTCTTCCACGCGAGGGAGACCCTGCGTAATGTCGACGCCGGCCACACCACCCATGTGGAAGGTACGCATCGTGAGCTGCGTGCCCGGTTCACCGATCGATTGCGCGGCGATGATGCCGACGGCCGTGCCGAGCGAGACTTCCTCATTGAACGCGAGGTCGTAGCCGTAGCACTGCTGGCACAAGCCGCGCGTGGACTTACAGGCCAACACCGAGCGCACCTGCACGCTTTGCAGCGGCTCCTTGAATGCCTGGATGGCGCGCACGTGGTCTTCCACGATGAGCGTGTTTTTCTTGACGACGGTCTTCTTGGTTTCGGGGTCTTTGATGTCCTTCAACGTGACACGGCCGAGGATGCGCGTGAGCAGCGGTTCGCCGATGTCTTCGCATTCTTCGTGCGTCAGGATCACGCCATCCGTATCGCCACAGTCTTCGAGCGTGACGACGACGTCTTGCGCAACGTCCACCAAGCGGCGCGTGAGATAGCCGGCGTTGGCCGTCTTCAAGGCCGTGTCCGTCAAACCCTTACGCGTGCCGTGCGACGAGATGAAGTATTCCAGCACCTCCAAGCCTTCGCGGAACGAGGACTTGATCGGCAGCTCAATAATGTCACCGCGCGGGTTACCCACCGGGCCTTTCATGCCGACGACTTGGGTCAGCTGGCCGACAGAACCACGGGCGCCTGAGTCGATCATCGAGGCGACCGTACCGGTCTTGTCGAGGGATTCTTTGGACAACTTCTGCACGCGGTCCTTCACGTCGAGCCAGACTTTGATGATCTGGGTGTAGCGTTCTTTCTTGGTCAACAGACCTTCTTTGTATTGTTCTTCAATCGCTTGCACTTTGCCGTCGCCTTCGGCGACGAGCGCATTCTTGCCCGGCACGTGCGGCAAGTCACCGACGCCGTACGAGAAACCGGAACGCGTGATGTATTTGAAGCCGAGGTCTTTGACGTCGTCCAAGAACACGGCGGCGCGCTCAAAACTGATGATCTCAAGGATCGTGCGCGTGATGTCACCGAGTTGCTTGGTGCCGATGGTCTCGTTCTTGAACCCGATTTGCTCCGGGAAGATACGGTTCAGCAAGATACGGCCGACGTTGGTCTCGATGACCGGAGAGCCGAATTCAAGGCGTGTCTTGATCTTCTCGCGGATCGGGAGCTTGCCGAGCTGGTATGCGTACACGGCGTCCTGCGTCGAACCGAAGGCCTGCACCTTGCCGTTCGCGGGTTCAAGCAAGGTCGTCATGTAGAACGCGCCCCACGCGATGTCCTTGTCCGGGTGGGCCACCGGTTGGCCGGTCGCCGGGCGGAGCAAGTTGTGGGTCGAGAGCATCAAGTTCTTGGCTTCGGCGCGTGCTTCTTGGGTCAACGGCACGTGGACAGCCATCTGGTCACCGTCGAAGTCCGCGTTAAAGGCGCGGCAGACCATCGGATGGATCTGGATGGCCTTGCCTTCGATGAGCTTGGGGTAGAACCCTTGGATACCGAGGCGGTGGAGCGTCGGTGCGCGGTTCAGGAGCACGACGGAGTCGGCTACGACCGTTTCCAAGATGTCCCACACTTCGGCATGGTCGCCTTCGATGTAGCGGTTGGCCGAACGGATGTTGTGCACGATCTCGCGCTTGATGAGTTCGGCAATGATGAACGGCTTGAACAGTTCAAGCGCCATGATCTTCGGGATGCCACATTGGTCAATGTGGAGCGACGGACCAACGACAATGACGGAACGGCCGGAATAGTCGACGCGCTTGCCGAGCAAGTTCTGGCGGAAACGGCCTTGCTTGCCCTTCAAGAAGTCGGCCAGCGACTTCAACTGGCGCTTCTTGCCAGTCGCAGCGATGACCGTCTTGGAATGGCGCGCGGAGTTGTCGATGAGTGCGTCGACGGCTTCCTGCAACATGCGCTTTTCGTTGCGCGTGATGACTTCTGGCGCGTTCAACTCCATCAGGCGCTTCAAGCGGTTGTTGCGGTTGATGACGCGGCGGTACAGGTCGTTCAGGTCGGAGGTCGCGAAGCGGCCACCGTCGAGCGCGACCATCGGGCGCAGGTCCGGCGGGATCACGGGAAGGGCTTTGAGCACCATCCAGTGCGGGTCGAGCTTTTGGATGTTGAACGACTTGAGGAGCTTCAAGCGGCGCAGCAAACGGTCGCGCTTGGCTTCCGACGCGGAACCGAGATCATCTTGGATGGCCTTCATCGTGCCTTCGACGTCGATTTTGGAAAGTAACTCATGCAACGCTTCGGCGCCGATCTTGGCCTCAAACACGTGGCCGTACTTGAGCGACAAATCGTGGTATTCGTTTTCTGACAACACCTTGAGCGGCTTCAAGTCCTTCAATTCTTTTTCGGAGATCGAGAAGTCCTCGTCAAGCTCGTCCATCTTGCGTTCCTTGTTACCATGCAGCTTGTCGAGTTCGCTCGTCACGGCATCAGCGTCGTCGCCTTTGGACTGCGCGCGCTCGTTGACGCGCTGCACGTCGCGTTCGTATTCGGCTTCGATGGATTTCTTCTTGCCCTTGTATTCGGCGCGCAACTGTTCGAGCGTCGCGGCACGCAATGTGTCGTTGACGTCAGTCACGATGAAGCTCGCGAAGTACACGACTTTTTCAAGTGACTGCACCGACATGTCGAGCACGGTGCCGACTTTCGACGGCACGCCGCGCAAGAACCAAATGTGGGTGACGGGCGCAGCCAATTCGATGTGGCCCATGCGTTCGCGGCGGACCAGCGAGTGCGTGACTTCCACCCCGCACTTGTCGCAGATGATCCCCTTGTAGCGGATCTTTTTATATTTGCCGCAGTAGCATTCCCAGTCTTTGGAGGGGCCGAAAATTTCTTCGGCGAACAAGCCGGACTTTTCCGGTTTTTGGGTGCGGTAGTTGATGGTTTCGGGCTTCGTGACCTCCCCATACGACCAGCCGCGGATGGTTTCCGGCGAGGCGAGCTTCAGGCGGATGGCGTCGAAGTCCGTCGTCTTGATGTTTTCCCGTTGGAAGAAAGACATAGTGTCGTTGGGTTATTTGAGGTCTTCCGGCGCTGGACCCCAATCCGACTCATCGGGGTTATTGACGAGCGCGGGACGCGGGCGGAACTGTTCCGGGCGCGGGCTGGATTCTTCAATGCGCGAACCGTGCTTCATGAGCTCGACGTCGAGGCACAAGCCCTTCAATTCACGCACCAGCACGTTGAATGATTCCGGCACGTTCACCTTGTGGATCGCCTCGTTCTTGATGATCGACTCGTAGGCTTTGGAACGGCCCGGCACGTCGTCCGACTTGATGGTCAACATTTCTTGCAAGGTGTGCGCCGCGCCATAGGCTTCGAGCGCCCAGACTTCCATTTCACCAAAGCGTTGGCCACCGGACTGCGCCTTACCACCCAACGGCTGTTGCGTGATGAGCGAGTACGGCCCGATCGAGCGCTGGTGGATCTTGTCTTCCACCATGTGGTTCAGCTTCAACATGTAGATGTAGCCGACCGTCGATTTGTTGTCGTAGGCGTCGCCGGAGCGGCCGTCGTAGAGCTGGATGCTGCCATCCGCCGGGAACCCGGCCTTCTCGAGCTCTTCACGAATTTTTTCTTCGGGCACACCGTCAAACACCGGGGTTGCGACGCGATAGCCGAGGGCGTTGGCCGCGAGACCAAGATGCGTCTCGAGGATTTGGCCCAAGTTCATACGGGAAACCACGCCGAGCGGTGACAAAATGATGTCGACCGGGGTGCCGTCAGCCAAGAACGGCATGTCCGCGACCGGCACGATCTTTGAGATGACACCCTTGTTACCGTGGCGGCCAGCCAGCTTGTCACCGACCTGGACTTTGCGCAGGTCCGCGACCGAGACCACGATCTGCTTGATGACGCCCGGCTGGAGCTTGTCCCCGGCTTCGCGTGAGAAGATCGTGATGCCCACGACTTTGCCGCGTTCACCGTGCTGCAAATACATCGACGAGTCACGCACGTCGCGTGCTTTTTCGCCGAAGATGGCACGCAACAGTTTTTCTTCGGCGGACAAATCCGTTTCCCCCTTCGGCGTGATCTTGCCGACCAGGATGTCGCCGGATTTCACTTCCGCGCCGATGCGGATGACGCCGTTCTCGTCGAGGTTCTTGAGTTTTTCTTCTGACACGTTCGGGATGTCCGAGGTCACGACTTCGGCGCCGAGCTTGGTGTCGCGCACGTCCATCGTGTGGTGTTCGATGTGGATCGAGGTGAAGTTGTCGCGCTGGACGAGACGCTCGGAGATGATGATGGCGTCTTCATAGTTGTAGCCGTCCCATGACAAGAAGGCGCACAGCAAGTTTTGCCCGAGCGCCAGTTCGCCGTGTTCGCACGACATGCCGTCGGCCAGCACTTCGCCGGCGTAGACCTTCTGGCCTTTGTTGACGCGCACATGCTGGTTCATGCAGGTCGAGTTGTTCGACCGTTCAAATTTCAGGAGGTCGTAGCGGCGGGTCGGGCCGTCTTGCGGCTTGAGCTCGATGTGGTTCGCGGAGAGTGACACGATCACGCCGTCATCCGGTGCGAGGAGTGCATGGCCAGCATCAACCGCCGCGCGGCGTTCGACGCCCGTGCCGACGATCGGCGCGTCCGGCTTGATGCACGGCACGGCCTGGCGCTGCATGTTGGTTCCCATCAGCGCGCGTTGGCCGTCGTCGTGTTCGACGAACGGGATCAATGCAGTGCCGACCGAGAGAATCTGCTTGGACGCGACGTCCATATAATCGATCTCGTCCACGTCAACGATCGTCGGGTCGCCGTTCTTACGGGCAGACGTACGTTCTTCCACGAAATACCCGTCGCGGGTGATCTGTGTCGTGGCAGGCGCACACGTGCCGCGCTCTTCCATGAAGGCGTTCAAGTACACGATTTCGCCCGTCACGTGCGGCACGATTGGGAGCGATTCGAGCGGCAGCTTGGCCATCTTTTTGGCCAACTTCTCGTCGACTTCGGTGCCGGCCTTGGCGACCACGTCGCCGCTGCCTTCACGCACGTCGACGCGGAGCTTTTCGCCCACGGCGTCAGCGCCATCGTTCTTGGCCCAGTTCTTCACTTTGCGATAGGGAGTTTCGATAAATCCAAAATCATTGATGCGGCCGTAGCTTGCGAGGTGACCCACGAGACCGATGTTCGGGCCTTCCGGTGACGCGATCGGACAGATGCGGCCGTAGTGTGTGCGGTGCACGTCGCGGACGTCGAAGCCGGCACGTTCACGCGACAAACCGCCAGGACCCATCGCCGACAAGCGGCGCTTGTGTTCGAGCTCGGACAGCGGGTTCGTCTGGTCCATGAACTGCGAGAGCTGCGAGCTCATGAAGAACTCGCGCACTGCGCCGATGACCGGACGCGCGTTGATGAGTTTGGCCGGCGTGATCTGCGTGATGTCCTGCGTCGACATGCGGTCTTTCACGATGCGCTCCATGCGCGCGAGACCGATGCGGAACCGCGACTGCACGAGCTCGCCGATGGCGCGCACGCGGCGGTTGCCGAGGTGGTCGACGTCATCCGGTTCTTCTTGCGTGTTGTTCAAACGGATGATCTCTTTCAGGATCATCAACAAGTCTTCTTTGGTCAGGATGCGGTTCTCTTCTTTTTCGACCAATCCCGGTTCTGCAGACAAGCCAAAGCGCTGGTTCAACTTGTAACGCCCCACGGCGCCGAGGTCGTAGCGCTCGTACTTGAAGAACATCGAGTGGATGAGCGACTTGGCGTTGTCGGCGGTCGCCAGGTCACCCGGACGGATGCGCTTGTAGACTTCGATCAAGCCGTCGTCCTCGTTCTTGGCGACGTCTTTGCCAAGCGTCGCTTCGATGTAGTGGTTCAACGGGTGAATGTCAGAATCAACGAACAACGCGGTGATTTCCTCGTCCGTCGAATAACCAAACGCGCGCAGGAGTGACGTTGCCGCCACCTTGCGCTTGCGGTCGATCTTCACCCAGATGACGTTGTTGGTATCGGTCTCGAATTCGAGCCAGGCGCCGCGGTTCGGGATGACCTTTGCGCCATAGTAGCGGCGCGAGCGGGCCAACTCGGCCGTGAAGAAGGCACCGGCGGAACGCACGAGCTGCGAGACGATCACGCGCTCGATGCCGTTCACGATGAACGTCCCGCGGTCGGTCATGACCGGCAGGTCGCCCAAATACACTTCTTGTTCACGCGTTTCACCGGTGCGCTTGTTGACGAGGCTCGTCTTCACGCGCAGCGGCGCATCATACGTGATGTTTTTGGCACGCGAGACTTTTTCTTCGAACTTCGGCTCGTCGATGAAGTAATCGATGAACGACAGTTCAAGGTCGCGGCCGATAAAGTCCTTGATCGGCGAGATCTCGCGAAGCAGTTCGCGGATGCCGGTCTCAAGGAACCAGCGGTAACTCTTCTTTTGGACCTCGATCAGGTCAGGCAAGGCCATCGCATCGCGCGAGGCCGTAAAATATTGGCGCTCGGCCTCCTTGGGGGCACGGCGCTGGAACACCATTTCAGGCATGGAGATTCCTATGGATGTGTACGTTTTCCGTCCCGCGCGGGCCATCGTCAGGCGGACAAGCCTGCCGGGGCGACGAGGCGCCGACGAGAATCAGAAGCGTACGAGTATGAGTAAAGCGCCGAAAACGAGTAAAAATCGTACCTAAGACGCGAAAACTCCGGGACAGAGGTCCGGAGGAATGCCTTTCCTTAGGAGCGGATGCTCATTCAAGACGACAGTAGCGGCCAAACAAGTGAGGAATCTGCAGGGACTTCCTCATCTGTCAAACCGCTTATTGTAGGCGGATTGTGCCATGCAAAAAGACAGGTGTCAAGGATGACGTAGGGGCGTGATTCATCACGCCTCCGGCATGCCCGGCCGACCAGACCGGGCGCGATGAATCGCGCCCCTACCAAGCCTTTGTAAGCCTAGGCCTTGACAAGATTACCGAATCGTGCTATATTAGCTAGTTCTGAAATGGCTAATCGTGCCTGACAGAGCAAAAACCTTACAACCTAGCCAAGTTTCTCGAAAGTGGAGAGTCGAGCAAATGGCCTAAAACACGGGGAATCCCCGCGCTTTTGGTGCCTAGGCCCAGACAAACCATGATCGAGACGTAAAGCGTCTCGTTTTTGTTAGACATTCTCCCGACACACGTGGAGGAGGACCCTTCGCCCGGACCAAACACGGTTCCCGGACGAGACGGCCGCCAAAACCTTGAAAAACCGGTTTCGACTGGTTCTTCCTGGGAGTCAGCAGCCATGGATCGGACAAGGCTTCGGCCAAGTCCGCTCCCCTCTACATGTGTCGCGGAGAATACAACAGAAATACAAGGAGACGACCATGCGGGACATCGACGAAATCTTCGAGGGATTCCGGAGCGTGCTGCGTAAGCCTGCAGCTCTCATCGAGTTCCTGAGTTCGATGCAGTACGACGTGCAACGGGCGCTGATCAAGCGTTTGCCCAAATCCGAGCGGGAACTCTTCAGGGAATTGACCAGCAAGCTCGGTCGGGAGCAGCACTGCGAGTGGATGTTTGTCTTCCTGGATGTTGACCAGGAAGAAGCGGCGGATGAAGCGTACCTCGACTGGGTCCTCAACGAGCAGATCCAGGCGCATTGGAAAGAGCTGGATTGTCAGGAGGATGCGGCGGACTTGCGCGAAGCGAACCTCGAACCGTGCGGCTATTTCATCGAAATGGACACGCCACAACACATGTTCAATATCGATCGGCCCACGTTGAACAACGATTGGTGACCCTCTCTGTCACCTCCACATCCATGCACCTTCTCACTCAGAGTTTGCGGCCCCTCACTGGCCCCTTCTCTGCAGCACCGAGCACATGACTCACGTCGTGTTCTCAGACACTGCAACTTCAAAGAAATTTCTCCCGACACACGTGGAGGAGGAACTCGCAGCGGACCGAACACGGTTCCCGTTGCGAACGGATGCGAAAATCAAGAGAAGCCGGCTCCGGCTGGCACCTCCTGAAAGTACGCGTCCATGGATCGGCTAATGCTTCGGCAACGGCCGGTCCCCTCTACATGTGTCGGGGGAATCAACCTTCGACGCAACGCGGAGCAAGACGCATGTACATGCACGTGGCCCTGAACCAGTCCGGCACGGTCGTGAAGCGCATCAAGGTCGCGGACATCGCGCGCTACGCCGACGCGGTCGTGACCGCGATCGAGCACACGCCGCAGCTCCCCGTGAGCCTGCGTCCCGTGCGCATGCGCACGACGTACTCCGCCGACAGCATCTTCCGCCGCGCCGACACCGCGCCGCCGCGCTCCTACTCGAGCTCGACGCTGCGCGGCCGCCGCGACCGCTAATCGGCATGGTGCCGACGCGGTAGCAGCCAAACCCCAAAAGCCGAAAAGGCGAAAGGAAGAGACGCTCCCTGTGCAGCGAATCATCGTTTATACATAGCCACTCGTCGACGTTCGCCGAGCGGAGATCACCCAAGAGTGATCGCACCTTCAAAGAAGCCTGATGGCAAACGATTGAGTCGACGACCTCGCATGCGAGCAACTCCACACTCATCGCCCTTGGGCAGTCCTGGTGGGAAGGACATAAAAACTCCCCACATGCGTTGGAAGAAGATTCTTTCTTCCAACGCAGCTGTTTCGAACTCAGGACCTCGGTCGTGGATTCAAAACAGCTCTTTCAAACCCAACATCAAACGAAAGGTAGGCCATGAGCCTGTACTTCGAGAATTTCGACGAGGACGTCTACGACAATGGCTTCATCGATGCTCTGGACGATCTGATCGATCGCACGCGTGGCAACGAGCGCTCACACATGTGCGAGCGCTGCGGGTTCGTCGACACGATCCAGCTCTCGACGTTCGAAGACGAGCGGCTCTGCAAGGACTGCTTCGAGGTCATGCACGACGAGTTCGCGCAATTGGACCGGGAGCAACGGGACTTCGAGCAGCGCGCCGACGAGGCACTGGAATTGGGCTTCGCCATCCAGGAGGCGCTCAACCCCGTGACGTGGAAGCCCTCGACCCGGCACTTCTCCCGCATGGAGTGTCGCAACGAAACGCGCTACAAGCGGTACCGCCGCATCGTGCTCGCGCACGAGGACGTGATGATGCCGTGGGGCGAAACGCACGTCTTTAAGACGAAGTCGTTCGGCCACGGCCACCGCAACTTCGGCCGCAAGCCGCGGCGCAAGCACCGCGAGGTGCTGATGACCTGCTACGGCAACTGACACGGAGGAACCATGACCACGCTCATCGAGAAGTGTGCCGACCCCGACTGTACCCAGTGCCTCTGCGCCTGCTGTCTCGCTCCCGACACGAAGCTCACGGAGTGGGGCAACGAGTCGCTGTGCGACGAGTGCCTGGACATCACCTTCCAGACCCTCGAGCGCGCCGCCGAGAAGATCCAGCCCAGCTGGGCTGCGTAGCCCAAAGGAGAACCGATGCACGTCATCCAGAAGTACGAAGACAACGTGGACCGTTTGAAGATCGGGGACGAGACGATCGTCGGACCGTTCCCCACCAAGGACGCGGCCGTCGACTACCTCGTCAAGTGCGGCTTCCACCCGGAAGACCACAACCCCGAGGACGGACCGCTCAACCTCGAGAAGTACTCCCTCGAACAGCCGTGGACGGACTCGGCCAACGAATACGGGACGTCGAAAGCGATCATCTACGAGGTGAACGCGCCGTAACAACTTTCTCAACATGCTCGAAGCCTAGGAACCTTCGAGCGCAGTACCGAGTACATCATCTCCGATGGTGTTCTCAGACACTGTTTCCAAAAACATTTCCCACGACAGGCGTGGAGGAGCTTCCGCGTCCGGACCCAACAGGGACCCCGGATGCGGATTGGGCGCGGAACTCGTATGAACCGGTTTCGACTGGATCACCCGATTGTACGTCGCCTTCGGAACGACCCCCGGCTTGCCGGGGACTCGGTCCCCTCTACACCTGTCGGGAGAAACCTCGACATAACGGCGACGCTGACAACGGCGTCAGCGGATGATAGCCCGCGCGGTTCGATCCCGCCGTCGCCACCATTTTCGTTGAACCTTCCACCCGGGCATCTGCCCAACAGAAAGAGAGAACCCCATGAACAAGTCCCTCGCGCTCCAGGTTTCGAACGTGTCGTGGACCGAAGCGGAGTTCAACGCGGCCTGCGAGAAGCTCGCCTCGCAACGCGCAACTCCCATCGAGGCCGCGCCCGCCCAGAGCGAGCGCCGCCTGGTCCGCATCCAGCTCAAGTCGGTGGCCGCCTGATGGAGATTGTGATCGCCATCGCAGCCTTCGTCGCCTTCGAATGCGCCACGAGCCTGTTCAACCACATCGCGTAAGGAGCCGACCATGACGTTCTTGTATCCCCTCTGTGCCTGCATCTTCCTGATCGCGATGTCCATCCGCATCTTCTTGCCGGACCGCGTGATCATCACGAAGCGCAAGGAGAAGCGTTGGGACAAGGCCCCGCGCGAGGTGGTGCACGTTCACCACTACGAGCAGCTCCCGCCTGCGCCCGAACCGATGCCGGCCTTTGCGCCCGCCCCGGTCCGTGCCACGCACGAGCGCGTCCGCGAACCCCAACGCGTGGCCGCAAGGACGACCTACGCGCAGCTCCCGTCGGGCCCACCCATCAAGATCACCGTCCAACCCCACCGAAGCTGAAGGAGAACACATGGAACATCTCTCTCCCGCCGACAAACTCGCGGCACTCCGCCTTCACCGCCTGATCATCTCGACGCTCGGCCTGCCGTACACGCAGGTCACGACGCCGAAGCCCACGCGCGCGAACCCCCACCAATCCGGTGTGTTCGCCGCCGTCACCCCGCACGCGTCCAACAAGACGCAGGCGGCCTGAACCTCTAACCTCTTGCCCGACGAATGGAGAAACTTTCCATTTCGTCGGCCCACCCTGGTTGCCAAGCTCCACTTGGCACTCGAGGTGGGAATCATTCCCATATTGCCGGGAGGCACGCCATGATCCTCAGCTGAACTTTTTGACTGGAGCCGTTTCACGTAAACCGCGCTACCACAAGAAAGAGACTTCATGCCCCAAACGTCACGTTCCACGCAAAGCGCATCGAACGACCCGACGATCATGCAAGAGCTCGCAGAACGCTTCCTGCAAGACTGGACCGACGAGAAGGACCAACAACCGGATCGCAACGGCGCTTCCCATCAGCACGTCGACGACAAGCTCCGTCCCATCTAGCCTACCGGGCGACACATCTCGGGCTGAAGGAGGATCCCTTCTTCTTTCAGCACCGTTTTGAACACGGGATCCATCGTGGATCGCGCGCTCAAACCGGACCTTCCACGGAGGAACCCATCAACGGGTGTTTTTGCATGTTGGTACCGCTAGGACAACATGCTACAACGGCAACAAGAGGAACTATGAGTAAACACAAATCGCGGCCCGTCGCCCTGCCCAAAAAGGACGACAACACCATCCACATCGACAAACGCGCGGTCGAGCGGAAGGTGCGCAAACCGTTGCCACCGGCCATCCAATGGCACCGCCAAAAGACGGGCTACACGCGTAAACCCAAACACCCCGGATCGGAGGACGCATGAACCTTTCATATCCTTCCGTCTGCAATCGCCGACGGAAGCCCATCTTGTTTTCTGACATCGTCGGAAACCGAGATGGACTTTGGCACCTTTCACCCTCATTGGAGGCATCCATGAATGCGCCGGACCTGCTGGAAATTTCGCAAGAGCTGCGGCGCGTCAACCTGGATGCGCTCACGATCCAAATGGCCCTCACCCGCCTCGACAAGGACGGGTGGTTACAAGAAAAAACCGCACGCTGCCGCACGTGCGGGCAGCGGGAGGTGTACCTCATCACGTGTTGGATGGAGATCCCGTTACATACGAAACTCTCCATCGATGGGCAAGAACGCCGCGGGTTGTTCGAAATCGTGGACGGTTTTTGTCACGCCTGCGATGCCGACAACCTCTACCCCTGGCTCTGCAAGCACGATGCCTCACGCGACCGGTCGCTCATCGGCGTCCGCGCGGAGCGGCGGAAGGACGGCCTGTGCGAAGAGTGCCTGGAATCGGCGGTCTTCGGCATTTGGCGCAACGGCACGTGCACGGCAGGATCCTGCCGTTCGTGTAACCGAGTCACGTTGCCAGGAGGCCTTGACCAGCGCCGGCTCAAACGCTTTGCGTCATTCATGGCCATCCAAAAGATGGTCAACGACCGGAAACATGCGCTCGAAGGGCTCAAGCTCCAAGAGGCGCTCAAGGCCCTACGCAAGGTGCGCGCGGGCTGACACTCCTCGGACGACGAAGCCTTCTTCGTCGTCCGACATCCTCGGTTTTCAAGCGTGGCTTGAAGCCCAAGGTTGTCAAAGCACTGCTTGACAAAATAGGCAAAGGCTGTTACCTTAGCAAGCTCTTTTCACGTTTGAACGAACGCCTTTTGAAGGCGTTCCCCGTATGGATATGGGGGCCCCGACAGCTTCGACGCTGCGGAGTCTGCGATCGGCTTGTACGCTTCTCCGGCTTCGCTGGACGCGCGTGCAAAACGTTGCAGGACACACGAACGTCGCACCTGCGCTTGTTCGCGGATGACGTATGTCTCCCCGTGAGCAAACCGCCCCCATATCCCTACGGGGAACACGCGTCCAAAAAACAAAAAGGAGAGGCCTACGCACCCGTTCATCTTTGGTTTGGTGGCTATCAGCTTCGGCCTGTGCACGATCTGCCTCCTGACCAACACCTGGGATCCGCCCTTGCTGCTGGTCTACGGCACCGCCTGGGTTTTTACCGGGCAAATACTCCTCAAGCGCCTGTGGCGCTCTCGACAAAAAGGAAGCGACGAAAATCTCGGCGCGCTGCCGTCCAAAACGCGCACATGGCAACGCGTGCGCGACATCGGACGGCGACTCTGACGACACCACAACGATGGAGGCCTGATGGCAAAGCAAACGCGACGCGACGTAGCCAGTGACGACACCACGTGGCACGAAGACGGCATCGTATCGCTCGACGACCCTGATGGAGAAAGCGCCTTCGCGACGCTCGCCGTCGGCCGCTTCATGAGTGCAGAGAACCCACACGCCTACTTGGTGGAGTGCATGCGCTCTTCCGCGAACCCTCGACGGAACTTCTAGGCGCACCTTTCCACTGGCCTGTCTGCAACTCTGCAGACAGGCGTCCCAACTTTTCGGTGAGCTCGCTCGCCGCAAGCTTGGGGCGACATCAACCGGCTTCGGCCCGTCGATCGTCGTGTCCCGCGAAACTGCCAGGAATCCGGACCAATAGTCCATCGCCTCAAAACGGCGGACCCCCGGAAAAACCCTGACCCATATCACGCGCGACATTCCCCATTGAACCGACCGCCCTTTCACAATTCGAACCGTTCCCACGACGCAACTGCGTGTACCGTCCGCCATTTTGGCAGAGGGTATAAATGGGAACGTACTCACCTCACACACGTGAGGTGGTCAGTTACGCAAACTGTCCCGTCACACGGACACCAAACGAGAGAGGTTTTGCCATGACGAACGACCACGACGAGAACGAGGCTGCGGAGGCCCAAGCCCACCGCGAGCTGTGCATGGACATCATGCGCGACTGCGCGAGGGTGAGCATCCGGGGTGGTTACTCCGGATACAAGCACTCGATGCTGAGTTACGAGTTCATCACCGAACCCAAACGCGGTGAGCGGGATGGCTGCATCGTGCACGTCAAGATGGAAGAGCTCGAGCTCGTCTTCACCGACTCCCGCATGAGCGTGGAAAAGCGGCTGGAGATCCACGAGATGTGCAAGGAGCTCAACCCGTGCGAGCACGCCTGCAACATCTGGGTCGCCGCTGGCGCCCACGACATCGTCGGCTACGACGAGGTCAAGGACTTGCCGGAGTTCGGCGGCGTGCCGATCGAGATCATCCAGGCCATCCTGGACAACCGGATGGACATCATCTGGGTCCGGGACGACGCTCTTGCGACCGGCTCACCGTTGCCCAGTCGGGGCAACAGGCAGCGGTTCGTGGAACGTCCGATCGAGATCCGCCTGGACGCCCGGATCCTGCGCAGGCAGGTCGTGGAACGGCGGACGGTCTTCGACCAAAAGGGCGGGCAATGGTTCCCCTTGGGAAACATCGAGCGCATGACCTTCGCTGGCATCACCGGGCTCACGACCGACGACGGCGAAAAGAACTACTCGTACGCGCTGAAGGGCCTGATCACGGGACGCATGCCCAACCCGAACTACACGGCCCCCGAACACAAGGGTTCAGGCCCTCGTCCGCTGACGCGGGTCGATGACTTCAACTTCAAAGGGCCGCGCGGGTACGTGGTCGTGATGTCGAACAACGTCATCGACCGCTGGCACAACTCCGTGCTCAAGTTCGGCGTGTTCTTCGATGGGCTGCAGTCTGCTCCCGAGCAGGTTGCGCTCCCCGAGACGGCTGTCGGCGACAAGGAGAAGCCTGTCGAGACCGAGGCGAACGAGCCGAGCAGCCAACCGACGCTCACCGCGTCCCTCGGCGAACTCGCCGGGGCCGTGACGAGCGAACCCAACTGACCACTCACATCGCGGAGCCAGGCTTCATGCCTGCGCTCCGCGAAATCCTTTGCCGCTTGTCCCCAAAATGGGACGAGCCTCAAAGGATTTTTTATTTACGCATACGTTATCATCTTGACAAGGCATGCCGAACTGCCTAACCTTGCTGGACGGTTACGCGACGCGGACTGCGAAACGTGGCACGTTCTCTAGATGGTCGTTTCAGTGGAACCTCCCCGGTGTTACATCGGGAAGTCTCTCCTCCCACGGGCTCAGCCATCTTTCTTCAACGTGGCTCCGGTTCGCAGCTCCTGTCGCGAAAACAAAAACCCCGCGCCTTATGAGGCGCGGGGTTTTTGTTTTTTTCTTCACGGAGCCGTACTACTCGTTGAGGTGGCGATCTCTGGAAAGGTCGATGTTGCCGAGATTGGTTCGCCGTTATACGTCACATGCCGCTCAACAATCGCCGCAGAACCATAGCGGCGCTTGGCTTCGACCTCGAGCGTCGTCAACCCTCGCGGCACGTCGAGCGATGCTTGGAAATTCCCCGAAACATCGACGACCGCCTGCACGCCATTCACGTCGACCAACGCCGACGGGTCGGTATGGCCGGTCACGTCGACATGCGGCGTGGCCAAGACCATCCCATCAGCCGGGCTCACGACGGAGAGTGGCGGTTGCGAACCAATCAGCGTCGCCTGCCAAAATACGTATCCCACGATCGCGGCGACAAGCAGCAGGAACCCGATAAACCCGATGGCGCGTGAGCTCACGAACAGGTCACGCTTGCGCACGCGTGCGCGTGCAAGGCTGTTCGATGGCTTCAGGATGCCGCGCGCCGTGAGGAGCGCATGGTATTTTTCCATCACGTACGGCTCACGGCCCTCGAGGGCTTTGACGATCGTCCGGATGTGCCGCTCGGCGTAATAGGGATCCGCAATCTCTTCGAGGCGCTCTTCCTCAAACGCCTTCAGGACCGACCCATGGATACCGGTTGCCCGCGACAAATCATCGATTGAATAGCCGCGCAACTCGCGCAGTTCGCGGAGCGTCTCCCCAAAACCGCCCGTGGCGGCGTGGATCCGTTTCTGCAGGAACGCCATAGCTATTCTTCTGCCCCCTCGGCTTCAATGTCAGGGATTTCTTGGTTGACCTGGTCAAGCGCGGGATGTGATTGCGGCGCTTGGGCGACAGGCGCCTGCTCCATTCCTTTGGTGAATTCCACTTTCAAGATGTCACGCGGTTTGGCCCCATCCGATGGGCCGATGAAGCCTTCCTGTTCAAGCAAGTCGAGGATGCGCGCCGCACGTGCATAGCCAACCTTGAGGCGCCGCTGCAAGAGCGAGGCCGAGGCTTTCCCGGCACGTAAAATCTCTTCCTTGGCATCCGGCAGCAGCGGATCCGCGTCTTCATCTTCTGCGATGCCGTTCGAGAACGCCGTGCGGCCAGTGGCCGCGCGCTCAACCACGCCAGGGTCATATTCCGCCGGTTCGTAGCGTGATTTGAGGAACCCGACCACGCGCCCGATCTCGTCGTCGGAGACGAAAGCACCCTGCAAGCGCTTGGGCGTCGACATGTCGGACGTCTGGAACAGCATGTCACCGCGGCCAAGGAGTTTTTCAGCACCCGTCGCGTCGAGGATCGTGCGCGAATCGGTCGATGATGCGACCGCGAAGGCGATGCGCGCCGGCACGTTGGCCTTGATGAGCCCCGTCAGCACGTCGACCGACGGCCGCTGCGTCGCCAGCACCAAGTGGATGCCGACGGCACGCGCCATCTGCGACAAGCGCACGATCGGGCCTTCGACTTCTTGGCCGCTCGTGACCATGAGGTCAGCGAGTTCGTCGATCAAGAACACGAGATATGGGATTTTTTCTTCGGCCCGCGCGTTGTATGAAGCGATGTCGCGCGCGCCGAACTTGGACAGCAGGTCAAAACGCCGGTCCATCTCGCGCAATGCCCACTTGAGCGCGTTGACCGTCTTTTCAACATCGGTGATGACGGGCGTCACGAGGTGCGGGATGCCGTTATACACTTGGAGCTCCACGCGCTTCGGGTCGACCATCACGAACTTGAGGTCGTCGGGCCCGTTCATGTAGAGCATCGACATGATGAGCGTGTTGAGGCAGACCGATTTGCCGGAACCCGTGGCGCCGGCGACCAGCACGTGCGGCATACGCCCGAGGTCGGCGATCAGCGGCTTGCCGGATACGTCGCGGCCTAAGGCAAAGCCGAGCTGGTTACGGTTCTCTTTCCATTCTTTTGATTCCAACATCTCGCGCAAACCGACGGTCGCGACCATTTGGTTGGGAACTTCGATTCCAACCAGTGACTTGCCGGGGATCGGCGCTTCGATACGGATAGGATGCGCGGCGAGCGCCAACGCCAAGTCGTTATGCAGCCCTGTAATGCGCGCAAGCTTCACGCCTTCGGCGGGCTTGAGCGTAAATTGTGTGACCGTTGGGCCAACCGAGACGTCGCCCATCTCGACGGGGATCCCGAACGTCTCAAGCGTCCGCTGGATGACGAATTGGTTGTGCTGGATGTCACCGGAGGTCGGCTTTTGGTCACGCTTGGACAAGAGCTCGACCGGGACTTCGACTTTTGGATGTTTCTTTTTTGGTTTCGGAGGCGCTTCACGCCGCGCGATAGGTTCACTGGCTTCGACATCTTCGGTTTCGTCTTCCGTTTCTTCCGCGGACTCTTCCTGTTCTTCTTCATCCGCTTCGGCAACTTGTGGTGCTTGGCTTACGGCTAATCCAGAACGCACGCGTTCATCCACCCGCTCTGCCTGCTTTGCCGCGACCCAACGGAACGGCGCAAGGCAGGCCGCAGCCAACTTCTGGAGCCAAGCGAACAACGAGGCGAAGACAGCAACCACGCGCTTCAATGACGTATTGAAAATAAGCAGGATCGACACGACGAGCAGCGCAGCAAACACGGTCGTCGCCCCAAAGCGGCCGAGGATCGACACAAACGGCGCAGAAACCAACATCCCGAGCTTGCCGCCAAGCCGCACCAGGTCGTCCGTCGTGGGTTGGACGACTGTTGGGTTGGCCGCCTGCACAAGCGGATTCAGTGACAAGAAGAACAACAGGAAGCCGACGTAGTTCGTGCCTTTGAGCGGCAAGCGTCCCGGCGAAATCTCATGGATACCGATCGCGATCAGGAAGAATGGCAAAATAATGCGGTCCCAACCCATGATATGGGCCATGGCTTGGTCGATGGCGACCCCAAAGCTCCCCGCCAAATCAAACAGCGCTAAAAGCAAAATGGCCGCGATGGCAAACACCACGACCGTAAAAATGCCGTGGGCCGTTTCGGGGTCCAGCTTGAAGGAAGCCGCTTTTTTTCGTCGCTTCGCCATGCGTGAAAGATGCTCGTATCCTAGCCGAAAGTCAGGCGGAAGTCACGTCCAGGGCAAGAAAAATTGACGCGCTCCCCTTTCAAGACTAGGCTCCCGAAGTTCCCTTTCAAGGAGAAAAGCATGGGAATCCTCGATCCTTCAATCCTGTCACACGAACGACTGCTGGCGGCGATCCATGAATGGGAGCCGTTCCCGCGCATCCAGAGCTACCTCGCGTTCCACGCGCTCAACCTCCCCACGCTCGACGGCTTCGTCGTCTTTGCCTGGGACAACCGCACAGAACGCAACCTGCATAACGTCCTGAAGCGTTACGGCTGGGACGCGGCCGTGCTGCGTTCCGACATGTCGACGAACGCCCATACCAAGCCGCGCGGCGGGTTCCTGTTCCAGGCCGAGGAACTCGTCCGCGAAACGAAGCGCGTGCTCGACGAGGGGCGCATCCCCTTCTTGCTCGCACCCGCCAATCGCTGGCGCAACCGCCTGAACGGGACGATCCTGTTCTCGCCCGGTGCGCCACTGCTCGAGTGGGAAACCATCGGCGAGGGATTCGACATGAGTGACCTCCAACGGGGCGACAACATCCCGCACGAACACTTCCAGACGTCGCGCAGCGCCGGAGTGCACGAGCGCACCAACTATCGGCGCATCCCTCGTGAGGAATATGCGAAGAGCGTCCAGTGGAGGATCGAAAAGGCGGGCTCGCTCGCGCCGCAGGAACTCCATCCGAACCTCATGACGCGCGGACGCGTTTTCCTCGCACAACAAGGCTCACGCCTCGCCCTGCTCCCCGACATCACGCCGATCCCGCTCAAGACGGTCCGGCAGGTTGCGGAATACATCCACGATCTGCCCGCTCGGCTGCGGCAGGTCGGCATCACCATCGCAGAACCTTTTACGATCTCGTTCTCGATCGTCGAAACCGACGCACTCGTCTTCTGGGACGTGTTCTCGGCCAAAAACTACCTTCGTTAAAACCCCCGGACTGCGCATGCGGTCCGGGGGTTCTTTTATGGTCGGCCTGTAAACCTTTCGCGCGCCGGACTCGGCAAAATATCATTGATGGATTTCGACCCCGTCAAAAGCATCACAAGACGATCAACGCCAAAGGCGATCCCCGCGGCACTCCCCATCTTGGGCAGCGACGTCAGAAAGCGCTCATCCAGATTCCATGTTGGTTTTCCCAGCGAACGACGCAATTCCCGTTCTTCCTCAAACCGTTTGCGCTGTTCCGTCTCGTCCGACAATTCCGCAAACCCATTCGCCAATTCCAAATTACCGACATACAACTCGACGCGGTCAGCCCAGCGGGGGTCGTCTTTCGAGACGCGCGCCAATGCCGCCATCGACTTCGGATAGCGATACAAAAACGTCGGCTTTTCAAGTCCCAATTTCGGCTCGATCTCCGTCAAAAAAATCTTGAAGTAGAGATCGTCCCACGTATCCTTTGGATCGACAGTTTGGTTATGCTCACGGCAGGCCTGCGCCATCGCTTCCCGGTCTTCGAGCAATGGCACGAGGTCAATTCCGGCATATTCTTTCCAGGCTTGTTCGACGGTCATCCGGCGCCAACCTGGGACAAGCTCCGTCGGCAACGAACGAAACTCTTTTGAGACATACATCACGAGGCTTTCCGCATCATCCATCAACGTCTCGAGCTCCGCCTCGCGGCGGTACCACTCAAGCAACAAAAATTCGGGATCATGCGTCCCGTCCCACGGTTCGTTGTTGCGGAAACAGGGGCCGAGGTCGTAGATCTTTTCCATGCCTTCGGCGAGCAAGCGCTTCATCACGTATTCCGGCGAGGTGATGAGCGCAGCGGGATGCTTCGTGCCATTTGCCTCGACGACTTCCGTCCAAAACGGTTCCAAGTACGGCTCCTGCCCCGGCAATCCCACGAGGCGCGGCGTGTGCATCTCAACAAAGCCTTGTTCATCGAACCAGGCACGGATGAGTTTCACGATGTATGCGCGGTCGCGCAGGCGTTGGAGTTCCATGAATCTATGATATCAAAATCCCTAAAACCGATGAGATGCGACGGGCTGGAACGAGGAGCTCGCGAGGCGTACGTAACCGTACGGTGAGCGAGCGACGACGTGAAGCCCTAGCAGATCGCGATTTTAGGGGTTTTGCTTTATTGCACGACGTACGGCAGCAAGGCCATGAAGCGCGCGCGCTTGATCGCGTTGGCAAGCTTGCGCTGGTGCCACGCGCACACGCCGGAGCGCTTGCGCGGCACAATCTTCCCGAATGAGGAAAGGTAGCGCTTCAAGGTGTTGGTGTCTTTGTAGTTGATTTCGTCCACGTTGGCGCGGCAGAAGGCGCATTGGCGCGGCACGGTTTTCTTGGGAGGCATAATGTTTTTCTAGATCCGCCGAGGCGGAATAGGGATCGGTACAGCCGGAATGGATTAAGTTTAAAACGGGATGTCTTCGATGCGGATTTCGTTCTCGCCCATGCCTTTGTCGACCGCCGGGGGGAGGCTGGTCGGTTCGGCAGATGCGCCCATCGGCACCATGGTCGGCGACGCGACGGCCGGGGCATTGCCGGGAGCCGTGCCGCGGTCGAGCATGATCATGTTCTCGGCCACGATTTCGGTGCGCTGTTTCTTGGCGCCGTCCTGCGCTTCCCACTCGCGCGTCTGCAGCCGGCCTTCGACATAGACCTTGCGGCCCTTGGCGAGGTACTGCGTGCAGATGTCGGCGAGCTTGCCCCACGCCACGATCGGATGGTACTCGACCCGTTCCTGCTTTTGGCCGGCGGCATTCGTCCATTGCGACGACGTCGCGACGGAAAAATTGCAGACCGACTGGCCGTTGGGCGTGGTGCGGGTTTCGGGATCCCGTGTGAGATTCCCGATGATCATGGCGCGGTTGAGGTTCATAGGATTACGGGGTTTCCGTCAGGGCCGTATCAATCTTCTTGTCGAGCTCTTCGGCCGAGATTTCCTTGGCTGGCTCATCCTTCTTTTCGGCGGCAGCCTCTTCGGTCTTGCCTTCAAGCACGGCGACGCCGCTCTTGATGTCGGCCTTGCGCTCCTCGCCTTCACGGCGGCGGCGCGGGCGTTCGTCCTCCTTGTTATCGATGTTCACTTCGGTGAACTGGACGAGGTCGAACTTCTCACCACCGGCTTCGGACGCCTTGAGCGTCAGGTGGCGCAGCACTTCGGGCGAAATACGCAGCTCGCCTTCGATCTTGGCGAGGGACGCACCTTCGCTCGTGAAGCGGACCATCACGTAATGGCCGTGGCGCACGTTCTTAATGGGATACGCAAACCGGAACTTGCCGAGACGGGTCATGGAATCGACCGTCGCGCCGTGCTTTTCGAGCAAGGCTTTGACGTTCGCTTCGATGCGCCCGACATCCTCGTCCGTAAACGTGGCGGGGATGATGTACAAAAGCTCGTACGCAGTCATCATAGGTCACAGGATGGATCCGCTGTTCGCGGACCGACTCCGACGCATATATTGCGACGGGAATCATGGCCACCCATGTTATGGATTTAGTGACCAGACCTTACGCGAAATGGCAGGAAACGTCAATCCTCTTGGATTTCCTGAAATTCAAAACGCCCGAGATGAGGAATCTCTGGGCGTTTGAAGTGCTTGACGAGGGTGTCAAGCAGAAAAAGGTGCGTCTCAGTGGATAGAGGTGTGTCTCAGTGGTCAAGGTGTATCTCAGTGGTACGGGGTTCGGCGAGACCAAGGTCAGCCGTGTTGGAAAACCGGGGGAGGAGGCATCGTGGGCTTCCTTCCAGGGATGGGGAACGTGTCGAGCGACGAGAGGAGTGCCCACAACGTGCGCGGGCGCTCATCGCAGAACTCGGCATGGACCTGCTCGTCCTTTGCAAACTGCCCGAGGACTTCGGGGTCGCAGACGGCGCTCAGGTTCAGGATGCGCTGCCAACGCTGGTCTCGCCAACGGTTCAGCCGGAAGGCCCTGCCGTAGGCACCCGCCTTGCTCAGCGTATCGAGGGCACGGTCGACCTCTTCGTCTTCGGAAGGGACGTCCTGCGCCGCATGGGATGCGCCATTCGCGCCGTTCGCCTTGGCGATGCCGTTCTGGCCGTTCGGCGCCGCAATAGGATTCCCCATTGCAGGCGTCACGCTCCAGGCCGACTTCTTCTTCGGCAGGTCCGGCAGCGGCCTGACTTCCGTCTGCTCGTCGTCGCTATACGACGGCAAGGTGGGACGCCGGGCTTCGGCCGGGATGAGCGGTGCCTTGAGGCTCTCAGGCGGAATCTGCCCGGCGACGGCCTCGGGGAAGAGGCTGTCGACGAGATTCCCGAAGGGATCGCTCTGGCGAGCCTCCCCCAACGGGAATTCCTTGAGCGAGCGGATGGCCGGAGGGCTGCTGTCGCCCGCCTGCGATTCGATCGCCACGCCCCGCAACGTCTGCGGAGGCTGGGGGCCTTCGAGGCTCACCGTCGGGACAGGCGCCGGGTTCGCGGGGATCACGGGCTCGAGGCACAAGTCGAAGTCGCTGCACAGCAGCTGTTCGACGTCATGCGGCTCCGCGTCCAGGACCTGGGCCAGCTTGATGAACAGCTGGTCCCGCAGTTGGCGGGCTTCGCGGGCGTTGTACGCGGCGTCCGCGCGGACGCTCTGCACGCACTCCGTCGCCGTTTCCTCATCGAGGTCATCCGGCGGGGCGGACGCTTGCTTGGCCAGGTCACGGGCGGTAGCGAACATGCGGGAGCACTCCTTCCAGAGCGCTCCAAGCCGCACGGTGTCGACCATCACCTTCTTGGTGGTGGCGAGGTCACGGCGCTTGGCCGTCAGCTCACGCCGCAATGCGCGGCGGGCCTTGGCATGCGCGACGATCGAGTCCGTGGCCTTCTGCTTCCACGCGTTCAGGGCATCACGCTCCTGTTCGAGGCTGCGCGTGCGGGACGTCTGTTCCGCTTGCGCCGACTCGAGGGTGGCGTTTGCCGTGGCGAGGTCGCCGTCGAGCTGCCGGATGGTCTCGCCGAGCTCATGGAGGCGCGTTTCGTGCCCAGCCTTTTCGGACTGGAGTGCGTCATTTGCCTGCTTGAGCGTCGCGGCCTGGGTTTCGAGCTTGGCGTTCTTAGCCTCGAGCTCATTGATGATCGACTGCTGCGCCACCGCGGCGACAGGCGTGATGCCAAGGCCCTTGAGGGTGCCCTTGCGCTCCACGCCGTCGGGCATGGTCTGGCGCTCGCCGTGCGCGTCGCTGTCTTGCGCCAGGCGGAGCGTCGAGACGGGCAAGGCCGGGATGGCCTCGTCGCGTCCCTTGGTCGCCTGGAGCTGCGTCGTCAGGAACGAGAGCTTGCCCATGGCTTGGGCCTTGTCGTGCGCGCTCATCGTGCCGATGTTGTTCGCGAGGTGCGAGTCAATCGACGCGATTTCCGCCTCGACGCTTGCATCAGGACCCGGCAGGACCGGTTGGGGAACCGTCGGAGCCATCTGGAGGATGACGCTACTGCCGCTGATCGCGACCTGCGACGTCTTCAGGCTCTCGTAATGTGCGACGAGCCGCGAGAGGCGGACGTTCTCCGCATCCGCATGCTCGAGACGTTGTGCCGCCTCGACATACTTGGTGCGGTAGTTGTCCTCTTGGACCACGCGCGATGCGGTGAGGTTGCGCAACGTCGGGCCGGGAGGAAGCTGCTTGGCGAGCTCGAGCTGCTTGAGCAGCTTCTTCTTGGCGCTACGGCGTCCGGCGATGTTGCCGGCGCCGACCATCACGAGACCGAAGGCACACAGGCCCAGGATTCCCACGATGGGCGACGAACCGTCCGGCGCCTTGGAAGGCGCAACCGTCGGCGCGGCCTTGGCAGTCGCAACCGGCTTGGCAGTCACCAAGGGTGACGGCGCAGGCGGCGCGGCGACAGGCGCAACAGGCTCCGGCGTCTTGGGCTTGGCAGCCGGCTCTTGCAGAGCCGCGACCTTGGCCTTCGAACCGAGCTTGTCGAGCTGGCCTTGGACGCAGTTGGCGTCCGTGCAGGCCTTGAAGGTCTCGACGAACCCATGCTCTTCGCTCGGGGTCAGGTAGTGCGTGCCGGTGACCTTGATCGTCACACCAGGGATGATGTAGACGGCCTTGCGGTCCTCGGCACACGTGTTCCAGACTTCGTTGGTCGCGCGGTCGTCGGCCGTCCGGATGTGCTCGGACATGACGTAGCGGTCGCGTGCCGTGTGGCAGAGCGCGAGCGTGTTCGTCGGGTTGTCCTTGCGGATGTCGAACACCGAGACGCCGAAGCGCCCGGCGAGCTCGACCGTGTTGATGTTCACGTTGGCCGCGATCTCGGCGAACTTCGCCGGATCACCTGGCCTCGTGAACACGCGGTAGTCCGCGCCTTCGACCGAATGGCCTTGGGCGCGTGCCCGGCTCGGGATGACGAGCGCGAGCAGCAATCCGATCAAAACGGAAAAACTGCGGCTGACGCGCATGATGCGCCTCCTTTCACTGTTTTGGCTGTGAATGTCCAACCTCTAGATGGCGCCGGCCTGCGTTTCAGGCTAGACTGGCACCGACTACAGAGCACCCCCTCCGAAGTGAGGGGATATGCGAATTCATCATACAATATCCGCCATGTCAAGTAACGGCTCCCCTCTTGGAACGAACCAACTCGTGAATCATTTCGCGATTTTTGGCACGCACCCTCGGCTAAGCTTAGCGGAATTCCATTGCATCAAACCGCGATGTGATGCCCCAAACCTGCTTGGAACCGCCGCCCTGTTCCACGATCTCGACTGGGACGGCGACGTGCTCATGAACGTCTTAGGTGGGACGGTCAAACTTGGTGATATCGTCTTCACGATCAGTGGCCGGGAGTTGGACCTCGAAAAATTGGTCGAGGCCTTGGCGCCCTTCCTTGCCCGCCCGTCGATCGATTTCGGTTGGACCGTTTATGGCGGCTCAAGCGAGACCAACCGCAAAATCAGCAAGCTCGCGATCCCCTTCAAAAAAAGGTTGAAAGCCCATGACATTTCCGCGCGCTGGGTGACAGGCAAAGAAGGCACCATCACCCCCGCCGCCGTCGCCAAACTCAAGCTCACGACCGACGGCCTCGACCTGTGCATTTTCCTCGACGGTGACCAGCTGCACGTGGGACGCACCACCAACGTGCAAGACGCAGACGCCTGGAGCTTGCGCGATTACGGCCGACCCGCACGCAATGAACGCGTCGGCATGTTGCCGCCGAAACTCGCGCGGATGATGGTAAACCTCGCACAAACTCCCGCCGGCACGACGCTGTGGGACCCGTTTTGCGGGGGTGGAACCGTCATGATGGAAGCCGCGCTCGCGACCGAGGCAGGCACGATCATTGGAAGCGACCTCGATGATACGCAAGTCGGGAACGCACAGAAAAATACTGCTTGGCTCACGGCCCAAGGCATTTTTCGGCCAATGGACGCGCAGCGGACTGTTATCTTCCAATCCGACGCACGCAGCGTGAAACCATCACACAAGGGGAAAATCGACGCGATCGTGACCGAAGGCTATCTCGGTCCGCTGCTTTCTGGCCAAGAGACCAAAGCCACGCTCGACAAGAACGTCCGCGACATCACGAAACTTTGGGAAGAATCACTCAAGGCCTGGAAACCCATCCTCTCCAAAACCGCACGTCTCGTGTGCATCTGGCCGGCATTCAAGACCTCACATGGGATTGCGCGGGTTGATCTTGAAACCCAGCTTCCCGCACTCGGCTACCAACTCACAAACCCGCTTGCAGGCTGGGACGACTCCAATGGCCCGCTCCTCTATGCCAGGCCCGAACAACGTGTCATGCGCCGCATCGTTGTCTTAGAACCAATTTCCAACAATCGCTAGGTTGAGGCAATTTTAATAAAAAATAGTCACAAAGCACCCTATTTTGTTGTATAGTCGTATTAGGCTTAGCCTTGACAAAACCTGTATTTTGGCTTAAGCTCATCCTTCGGCCTGAAGTGCCATAGTGGCACCTAAAGCTGATAGTCCTTCGACAAATTGGAGCTAAACATGAGCGGACGCACGATCACCCCTCAGGGCACGTCCGCCCAAAACGGACGTGGACTTTCGAGTCTCGATGTGAAGCGGGTCATCCGCGCCATCTTCGACGAGAAGACGGACCTCCGCGCCCTCGAGATCGAATTCTCGAAGGGTGAAGTCCTGGTCCAAGAGGGCCACATCGCGGATTTACGTTGCGCGTTCGTGGTGGCCGAAGGCGTCCTCCTTGAACAGCGTACGCGCTACATCCCCGACCGCGGCGGGCAGGTCACGAAGACGCTGTGCACGGTCCGTCCGGGCAGCATCGCCTTCATCCAAGGCCTGTCCCCGGCACATGTCGGGCAGGCCGCCAAACAGACGGTCATTGCGGAAAGCGATGGGCGCGCCTACATGATCGAAACGGACTGGCTGCAGAGCCTGCGCAAGCTCGACAAGGACGGCGTGATGCTCGGGCACGCGATCGCGCTGCAAGGGCAGCTCCTCGACGCATTGCTCGAAGAGCAGCTCGCGCAGCACATCGACCAGGATATCCGCGAGATGGCCGCCTTCCTGCTGCGCGAAAACCCCAACGCCAGCATCACCGAAGTCAGCCTCAAGCAGCAAATCGTGCGGCGGCTGCGCAGCGGCAAAGACGCGGAAGACCAACTCGAAAGCGCCAAAGCCTCAATCCTCGCCCTCACGGAAGACATCATCGCCGCCAGGACGGAGATCAGCAGCCTGCGCGCGCTCGCAGCTCCCAAAGCCCACGAGGCCTTCAAAGAGCTGCAGGAAGACGAGCGCCAATCACGCGCGCTCGTCGACTTGAGCAATTTCTTCGATGGCATCTTGCGCACCAAAGGCGTGAGCCTGACGGCGACGCAGGTCGAGCAATACCGCGCGCACCTGCGCGAGGTCCATCCCAAGCGGCCCAATGGCAGTTCCGCCCAACTGCTCGACGGTTCGATCTTCCCTGACCTTGCGGAAAGCGCCCCTGTGGCGCCGACCAAGGACGAGACCATGGAGGTCACGGACGAGGAGATCGTGGTCGAACTCGACACGCGGGATTCGGCGAGCGGCCTCAAGCCGCAGCCACTTCCCCCGCTGCCGCGTGGCCGTTCCAAGACGCTCATCGGTGCGGAGCCCTACAGCCATCGCATCGCCGACGAACGGACCCAGGAGGGCCTCGGCGACGTCTCCGGCGAGGACACCCTTATCGGCGTCATCCCGGCCCCTCCGCCGCCCGCCAAACCGTTGGGCATGATCAACCCCTTCGGACCGCCCCGGAAACTCGCGCCGGCGACGGGTGGCCCATTCCGGAGCCTGACCCCTGGACGGATGCTGCGCGTCTCGGAAATCCCGAAGGCGCCGCCGCCGCCCATCCCGCCTCGACGCGGCGTCACCATGCCTGGGCCACTGCCCATCCTCCGCGAGGAATCTAGCCCCGAGATCGAGACCGAAGAAGTCGGCCACAGCCAAACCGCCAACTGGGGTTTTGCCGCCGACCTCGGCACGGCTCCGAAAAAGTAGTTCTTTCTCTTAACGAAAAGCGCTCCGGTTCCTCACCGGAGCGCTTCTTCTTTTTTATTTATTCCGGATACACCTGCTTCCCGTTCTCGTCATACAAGATGATGGCGAGCACGGGGCACGATTGTGCGGCGAGCAAGAGCGTCTCATCATCCGCGGCTTTCGGGTCAACGATGTACGCCTTGTTTTCATCGTCGAGCTGGAACACGCCTGGGGCAACCACGACACACGGTGCTGCACCGATGCACAGGTCGCGATCAACCACGATCTTCGCGATCTTAGGCACCGGCTTCATGTCCGAAGTATTTATCTTTGTAAAAACGGATCAAGTTTTCGACTTCCGGGATGCACGACGGGTCGCCCGTCCCGACCTTGGTCTTCGCCTGAACTTTTTCGAGCGTGTCGGCGCCGTCCAACACCGCTTCTTCAATGTCGTGGTCGGTGATCTTCAACACTTTATCGATCACGCGGCCTTGTTCGACAATCACGTTGTTTGACTGGTTGTTGCGGCGGTACCAATCGTTGATCGCGGCACGCAGCGCCTTGTCGCCAAGCACCGAGCAATGGACTTTGCGCGCCGGCAACCCGCCGAGCCGTTCCATAATGTCCTGCGGCCGCAATTTCCGTGCTTCTTCCAGCGTCACGCCGCCGTTTTCCGTGACCATGACGGACATCATCGAGGTCGAGGCAATAGCAGAGCCGCAGCCGAAGGTTTTCCATTTCATGTCGGTAATCTTGTCCGTCGTCGGATCGACTTTGATCCAAATCTTCATGGCATCTCCGCACGCCGGAGATCCGACCATGCCCATGGCCGCTTCCCCATATTCTTCCTCGTTATCCATGAAATTCTTGGGATGAAAAAAGTGCTCCTTCACCGTGTCGGTGTAGAACCAGCCTTTGTCTTTGGTGGTCGCCACGACATCGCCTTGGCGCGCGTCGTTGGAGGGTTTGGTGATGATGGGTGTGTCGGACATATTTTTTGATTGACCCTCCCCCTCTTTGAGGGGGAGTTGGAGGGGGTGTCCCGGTCGGCCGAAACACCTCCCCTAACCCCTCCTCAAAGAGGAGGGGAATCTGAATAATTACGCAAAATATTTCATATCTAAATTAACTGGGCTCATGTGGCGCAGCTTTTCGACGATGCCCGGCATCACAGCAATGACTTTTTCAATATCTTCTTCCGTCGTGCGATGGCCGAGCGTAAAGCGCATCGAACCGTGCGCCCCTTCGTAGGACAAGCCGGTCGCCAAAATGACGTGCGACGGGTCAAGCGAGGTCGAAGCACACGCGGAGCCGGTCGAAACGTAAATCCCTTCCGCGTCGAGATACAGTACCGCCGCTTCGCCTTCGATATCGAGGAAAGAAATGTTCACCGAGTTGGGCAAACGTTCGGTCGGATGGCCGTTCAAACGCGTCTTCGGGATCGCGAGCAAGCCTTCAGACAAACGCTCACGCAGTTTGGTGAGCCGTGCGTTCTCTGCTTCTTTTTCTGCTTGCGCAAGTTCCAGTGCTTTCGAAAACCCAATGATGCCCGGCACGTTCTCCGTCCCCGAACGGATGTTGCGCTCTTGCCCGCCGCCGCGGATCAACGGCTCAAGCTTCACGCCACGGCGGACGTAGAGCATGCCGACGCCTTTCGGGCCGTAGATTTTGGAACCGTTCAGTGTGAGCAAATCCACGTGCAACTTTTCGACATCGAGATCCAATGCGCCGGCAGCTTGGCAGGCGTCGCTATGGAAATACGGGAAGAGCGTCGGCGTCGCCTGCGCTTTGCGCCACTTCAAAATCGCGCGTCCGATATCCGCGATCGGCTGGATCGTCCCGATCTCGTTGTTGGCGTACATGATCGACACCAAAATCGTGTCAGGACGCAACGCTTTCTCAAATTCATCAACCGAGACCATTCCGAATTTGTCGACCGGCAAAATCGTCAGTTCGATCTCTCCCTTCTTCTGCAGATGGATCAGCACTTCCAGAACCGCATGATGTTCAATCGCCGTCGTAATGACGTGCTTGCCCTTGGCCGCGTTCGCACGGATCGTCCCAAACAATGCCAAGTTGTCCGACTCAGTTCCACCGGAGGTAAACACAACTTCTTCCTCGCGGCAATTCAAAATCTTTGCGATGACATTCCGCGCTTCGGTGACGGCTTCCTTGGCGCGCAACCCTGGCATATGAAATGACGACGGATTCGCAAAGACGTCCGAAAAATACGGCAACATCGCCTCGAGCACTCGAGGGTCAACGTAGGTCGTGGCAGCGTGGTCTAAGTAGATGTCTTTCATACGATACTGGCGAGGGTCGTCGCCTTGAGTGATTTTTGGATGGTCTGTTGAAGTGAGTCCCACACGTTCTTCGAACTGCATTTATGCGCCACGGGACAGCCGCCGGACTGACAATCAACGAGCTTGATCGGCCCTGCCAAGGCCGTCAGTATTTCGTCGACAGAAATCTCTTTTGGAGTTTTCGCTAACCGATACCCGCCGTTTGGACCCTGCTTGCCGACGATGAGACCAGACTGCTTGAGCTTGCCGGCGACTTCTTCCAAGTAGCCAAGCGACAGCTTCATCTCATCCGCAATATCCGCCAGTCGGACAAAGCCGTCTTCACTGAAACGAGAAGCCAGGCTCGACATGAGGATTAGTGCGCTGTGGTCGCGGGTAGAGACTTGGAAAACGCCAGACATATTTCCTAGTTTATAGCTGGTAAATACAAACATGTCAATAACGCAAAACGCCGCTCCAGAGAGGAGGGCGTCAGCAGAACGTACCTATGAGTAGAGAGACCTGCTTATTCCGGACCGAACAGCTCCTTTACCGTCTTTTTGTGCACGACGACGAGCGGAACAGCATCGAGACGTCCCCGATTCGCGATGAAGCGATGGCCGGTGACCTCGTAGTCGTCATGCCAGAGACGCGGTTTGCCGATGCCAAGTCCTTCGCAGCGACGTCCGACGAATTCCGTGTGAACGACCATCGACATGAGGGTCCGCAGAAGCGAGACATCGTAGTTTTGCTTCCAGTACTCCTCGCCGTCAGAGACACCGAAGATCATCATCCCCCCATACGGAGGCGGGTCTTCACGCAACGGCTCGTCGCAGATCTCGAGCAAACCCTTGCTCTGCAGGAACGCGCGCACCAGGTCGTAGGCTTCGGGCAGGCTCAGCGGAATATTGTCCTTCACGACCGGCATTGCCGGCTCCAGCTTCTCCGCCGAGAGCTTACCGGCCTCGGCGATGAACCGGAGTCCAGAGCGAGGGTAGTCGAGAAACAGCCGCGATGGAACCTTCCTCCCGATGAGCTCCTCGTAGTTCTTGGCGTTCAACGGGATCATGAACCCAAGCATTGAGGACAACGCCATGAACAGGCCGGCGGGAGCCATCTGGCAGCCACCGTCATCGCTAAACGGAGCCATCCCCTCACCACGACCTTGAAAGTAGACGTACTCCTCGCGCGTCATCGAGACACGATCTGGACGCTCGTCGGACTCTACCGTGATGAGGCCCTGCGCCGTCAGGAACCTGTGCACTTCGTCATAGAAGTTGCTTTCCATTTTCTCCTCATATCGTAAAGGAGCCGGCTCGCCGCGCCGTGCGGTTTCGTGGGATTCACGAACGTCTAAACCTAACTGATTTTTAGCCTTTTGTCAATGCAGCCATACGTCCTGATTCTGGCCTATTTCATAATGTAAGATAATGGCTTAACATAGCCATTTTAATTTGCCTTATTTTAGCCAAAAATACTTGCTTTAAGCACTTGACAAGATTGCCTTTTTGTGTTATAGTATTCAGTTAAAAAGTTCAGTTCCCAGCAGTCCAACACAGGCCCATCCGGCCAGAGGAGAACATCATGAACAAGTTCAGCGCTCTTTCCACCATCGTTTCGATCTCGATCCGCGCCGCCGTCGTGCTCGCCGTCGCTGCCCTCACCGGCTGCGCCTCGACCATGGTCGAGCCCAAGCAGGTCGAGCGTGAGTACGTCATCAACGCGAGCCAGTCGCCTATCGCGCAGTTCGTCGATCAGCAGGCTCCCGCCCGCCACCCGACGGACATGTGGACGATCAACCACGGCGCACCGCGCATCCCGTCGACCGACCACGCGACGATCGCGACCCACAGTCCCCATAACAGCGGGAACTGCGCGTGGCTCGTCTCGACCGGCCAGCGCTTCGACTCGAAGTCGCAAGCCCTCGCGTTCGCGAAGGAGCAGAAGTTCACCGACCAGCGCGTCGGCGAGGTCTGCTTCGACCGTACGGCGAGCGAGCTCGGCCGCGCGACCATCGCCACGGCGAACGACGCATCCACCGAGTGGCCCACCTTGGGCCGCTGACCGAAACGATCTGCTTGAGCGACATGTGAATCTACATGTCGCTCGCAATCCCGAACGTTTCTCCATCGAGAAACCTTCAGGATTACCCCAGCGACCCCGCCTCTCTCGAGAGATGGGGTCGTTTTATATTTCGGCGGATGAGCGTTTTTGGGATACACTGCCCACATGAAATCCGCCTTGCCCATCAGCCTCCTCGTGATTGCCCTGCTCGGTGCCGGCTGCATGCCGGACGTCACGAGCCCGCACATTGCCGCCACCCTGCAATCAGATGAAAGTGTCGTGATCGTGCCGCAAAACGCAGGCTTTGGCGCGCTACCGACGATCCCCGTTCCGACCAACCACGTCACAGTCAAACTCCTCAAACCAGTGCCCGACATCCCAACGAGCGTAACCGTGCTGCGCCTGCGGCCTGGGACGCCAAACAATACCCAACTGCTCAACGTAATCGCGGCACTTGGTTTGCCTGGCGGCACCGTTGGCCCCAATACCATGGCGCGCCAACTCAACATGCAGTGGTCAGATGGCCAAGGCATGACCTGGACCTATACCGGTACGACCCGCGAACTCCAATTCGTTTCGCCGATGGCTCCATCCCAGCCGCTTACCGTCTCGAGCTTGCCACCAAACGAGCTGCTCCTGACGATCGCCACCGGCTTTTTATCTGACCGTGGCGTCGACCTACAAGACTACCGCGGGGGCGGCATTGGGCCGGATTGGAACAATTGGTGGGCAGAAGAAAGCACAGCCGGACGTTGCATGGATACAGCGGCCATCAACCAAATCCGGACAGAATCCACGGCTGGGGCAACACAATCCTTTCCGTCGCTCTCATCAGATCCGAACACCTGCCTGTCTACGGAATTTCCCTCACATGTCACAGTTCACTTTGGAGCGTTGGCGGATGCCCAAGACATCGTTAATTCCACCGGCCAAACCCAAGACGGCATGACGTTGGTCCTCGACGCTTCACGCCAAACGGTGGTGTCAGGCACCCTCCAACTGACCGCCGACCCCGACCGGTCTGACTATCCTGCAAAAAGCGCGGCCGATGTCAGCACGATGCTGCAACAGGGCGGATTGTCCGGCGCAACAGGCGAAGTCGACGTATCAGACTATGCGACCGACCTGCTGCGCGTCGACGACAAGACAACCGACCCACCGACGACCTATCTCATCCCGTCGCTTGTCGCGAGCGGCACGCACACCAAGACCGACGGCACGACTGAACCGTTCCAGATCGTCGTCCCGTTGATCTCCCAATAACATCCGTGTGACGACCAAGCCTTCTCGCTGGAGGTTTCTCCTGCTGTTCGCGCTCGCAATCGTCGCGGCTGAGATGATGATTGCCGGCCTTTCAGTTGCCGGCGCGCCAGCCGGAACGCACTGGCTTGGCGACACCATCGAAAATGCGAGCGACGTGGCCGTCTACCTCTCCAACATCCGCCAAGGCGCCGACGGCAACATCTTGCTCAAAAACCTATACGCCATCGAACCCGCAGCACGACGGTTCGATCTCTTCTGGTCCGCACTCGGGCTGCTTGCGCGAACCGGTGCTTCTCCGATCCTCATCCATGAAACTGCGCGCTGGATCTGCACGATCCTCCTCGTATTCGCCGTGTTCTTCGCAGCCCGCAGCCTCACGACGTCAGACAACGAAGCAAAACTCGCAACGGTCTTAGCCTTTGCCGGCGTCAGTCTCGGTTGGATCAAATCGATCTGGCTGGCGCTTGCGCATATGATCAGCGTGACGACGCCCGCAGCGCCCGACGTCAGCACGGAATTTTCTATCCCGCCCACCTTGCTAGGCGGCGCACACATCATCTTGTCGATGGCGCTTCTCATGACGACGCTCTGGCTCGCCTGGCGCGCGTTTGAACGACAAACGATGCGTGACGCCTGGCTCTCGGCCGCGGCGCTCGGGATCCTGGTGTGTTTCCATCCGTATTTCGTCCCGCTATTCGCCTGTTACTTCGTCATCCTACTGGCCGTCTTCGCCCGCAAGGCGCCAATCAAGACGCTTGCCAAACTGATCTTACCGTTTGTCGTCTGTGCGCTTCCGTCAATCGCGATCTACCTGCCTTTAGCTTTCGACCCCGTGTTCCGCGAACACCATTTGGTCGACAACATCTTGCCGCTCGCCTCGTGGCGCACCTGGCTGTTGGTGCTCGCCCCGTTCATTGCCGCATTCGGTTGGCGCATTTGGAAAAAGAAGGAAATCACCCCTCGCGAACGCTGGGTCTTTGCCTGGATTGCGGCAGCGCTTATCGCGATGTTTTTTCCTTTTCCCTGGAAACGCAAATTGACCGAAGGGCTGGACGTCGCGCTCATCTTTGCGACGCTCCCCGCCTGGGTCGCGCTCTGGAACGCCATCAAAAGCCCCTCACGCATCCAAACGTGGGCCAACCACGCGATGTTCCTCATGGTCGCGGCTTTCGTCCCGTTCCAACTCCTGACAACAGAACTCGCATGGCTCTCAAACCCAACCCAGCAAGGTTTTTTCTATCAAAGCACTGGCGTCTTCGCCACGTGGAAATTCATCCATGACAAGACTCCGCAAGACAGCGTGGTTGTGACGGATGATATGTGGGCCAACATCTGGACACCCGCTGAAACGGACAGGACCGTGTTCATCGGCCATGCCCAAGAGACACCAGGCTACAATTCAAAATACGCCGCCTGGCTTGAATTCGACACGACGGATGATTCAAAAACCGCCAACGAAATGCTGGATGGGATGCATGCCTCGACCTTGCTGACGACGTCCACGAGCTCGAGTGCGCACTACAAAAGCTTGCTCAACGCTTCATGGCAACCCGTCTTTACATCAGGCCAAGCAACAGTGTTTGAACGCCAAGATGGCGTGGCGTTGGACGAGCCACGCAAGGAATGATACGTTTTCACCCATGCAACTCCCCGAACACCTCCAACATTTCCCTCACCCGGCGCTGATCCTCGTCAGTGACTCGGTCAAAGCCAAATTTTTCCTCGCCGGCGGCGACAGCCTCCAAGAACTCGACGGCGTATTCGTCCCGCGAGGCAATGAAAAAACAGAGCCTTCACCCGACGGCAAGCGCATCGCCGGTTTTGATGCCGACGTCGACGATGGCCCGCGCCTCCACGACTTCATCCACCAGCTTGTGGCCAAGACGGATGCGCTCGTGAAGCAACACGGCATCGCCCACATCCACCTCGTGATGCCCGCCGAAGTCGAGCACCAGTTCTCCGGGCACTTGCCGAAAGAAGACAAAGAAAAAATCGGACAGACGCTTCACCATGATTTGATGAATGAAGATCCGTTGAAGATCATCGAACGGTTGCTGAACGATTAAGCCAGGCACTAGCGGCCGTTGACAAAACGGCCGCTTTTTTGTATCCTCGGGTTTCGTCGCTCATTTTTTCCTCACGCGAACAGGAGGTTCCGTAC
>JBAQQZ010000068.1:0-23567 GCA_049295615.1 Patescibacteria group bacterium | reverse complement strand
GTGTCGGCATTCCCCATGAGCTGTTCGCCCTTGCTTTCGACGACATACACAAACTCAAGTTCGTTGCGTTCGTTCTTGCGGGCGATGATAAAGTCAGGTCGGATTTTCCCACGTTGCCAACCTTGTATCGCGTACCAGCCGTGTCCGACCTTGTTGCGTGTCCACCATAGGACGTTGTGGCTTTGCTCGATGTAACGCGCCACGCCACTCTCAAGCGTATTCAATGAGCTTGGGTCAACATCTTCGTAGAGCGTGAGGGAGTACGACGATCCGAGACTACTTTCGATCATGTCCGTGTCGGGCATTGTGTAACCGATGGCAGGATCGTCCGAGACAGCGAGTTCCATTTTTCCGTTCTTGAGTAGTGCCGCAAAAGCGCTTTCTTCTTGCGTTTTCTGATGTGCGCGGAGATGTTTTTCGAGTTCGCGGGCGATGTATCCTGCGTCACTATCCAAAACGTCCTGCTCCGTCTTTTTTGTGAGGATGGCAAATACCTGCTTCGCAATGTCGTATGCGACGAAGGCATTTTCGACCGTCTCCGAGAGTCGGCGCGTGAGATACAGGGTATCGAAGCGTACGGATTCATTGACCGTTGTTTCGCGAGCCTGCTTTTGACCTTCCAAGCCGACGATCATTTCCAGTTGCGTCTTCTTTGATTTGCCGATAGTAGGCAGGAGTCCCTTGAGCCACGTTTCGATCTCCGCCGCGTCCCAATCAATGCTCGGCTTGATGTCTGCATCGTAAGAAAATCGGCGCGTCTGTTTGCCATTCTTTACGAGCCAGACGGGGAGGTACAGCGACTCGGGATATTTCTGCAAGATTTTTTTCTTGATGCGAACGGCTCGGGGAGCTTTCACGACTTGGCCGCTCGCGTCGCGGACTTCAATGCCAGCGGCTACATCTCCGAGTCCTTCGTCTTCAAAACCATTTTTTACATGGTCGAGCACTTCTTGGACGTGACCGCTTGCGAAAAACACATAACTCTCGTCGAGTTCTGGTACGCCAGTCTTTTTTGCATAGGGTTGGCGAAGGATACGTCCGACAAGTTGCGTCATGGAAGAACCGTTCCGCGCATTTGGAATGACGCCAAGAATGTAGGCAAAAGAACAATCCCAGCCCTCCTTGAGTGCTTCTTTGGTGATGATATATCGGACTTCGCTTTCCTTTGAAACGAGCTTCTGCGCCTTGATTTCGTCCAGTGTGCTCGACTTTACCGCGATCTGATGCGCGGCAACACCCGAAGCAATGAGAAGCTCGCGCACATCCTCGCTATGAACGAATCCATGCCCGCGTTGATCCCTCCCCGTTCGCTCTACTTGGATGAGAGCGATGGGTCGGATGTAGACGCCTTCGTTGAGTTCGAGCTTGTGGGCTTTCTTTTCGAGTTCTTCACGCTTCGCTTTTATGCCTGCGAGCATGGCACGCCAGTCTCCATCGTGTGAGGGTGGGATGATGTGTAGGTCGAGCTTTATCATGTCCTCGGCTTTGAGATCGCGGCCAGTGATAGACGACACGATGTTCATGCCGCGCTTCGGCGTTGCTGAAAGTCCGACGATCACGGACGGATTGAGTCCGTCGAGCGTTGCCCGAGCATTATCCGTAAACATCGTATGAAATTCGTCTACGATGATGAGCGGCTCAAGCGTACGGATCGTGTTGCCGAGACTTGTCTTGATTTGCATCTGGTCAAACAAGGTGTCGGATGTCGTGTCGAGATTCGGGATGACCTTGAGCATCTCTGCGTGCAGGTCGTATCGGTTCTCGGGCGGGAAGAAGTCCGTGTAGCCGCTGTCCTCAAACATTTTATTCGTGTCCCGCGTTGCCGACTGGATCATCAACATCAAGACGACGAGGTTTTCTTCCACGTCCTGCCGTCGAAGCGTTTGGCCTTTCTCTAAAATGAGCGTGCGGTTGCCGCTCGCTTGATCCAGAAACTGTCGATACGGATGGCTTTTCGTTTGCAGGTTTTCGATGGTTTGTCGGTAGATTGATTCGCGGTGTGCGATCCAAACAACGAGGCCTGTTTTCTTCTTTGCCAAGAGGTTCTGATATGCGCGGATCGTTTCGACTGCGACAAGCGTTTTGCCGCCGCCAGTAGGCATCTTGATACAGACGCGCGGATAGATTTTTCCTGCGCCTGTGAGCGGCCTTTCGGGATACTGGCGGTACTTCGGGCTTGAAGTGAAAGCGTGAGAAACATAATCAGGCACGCCCGTTTTTCGATGCTCGTCTAAAACGCCGAAGAAATCCTCGATGTCTTTTACTACGCGCTTTTGGTAGTCCTTGAGCATAGTTAGACAGCTCTCTCGAAGAGGTTATAGGGGATGCTTACGAATTTGATGCCAAACTGGTCGAGCGTTTCATCGTCCAAGTAGCACGCGGGCGCATAGACGATCTTTCGTCCCTTGTCCTTCTTCTGCGCCTCCTGCGCCCAGTCGAGGGTAATGGCGAGCGTTTTGAGCGCTTCCATACTCGGCTTGTAGAGCAGGTAAATTGTCTCGTTCTCTCCCTTGCCGACGAGCGCATCCTGTTCTTTTATCTTGGCTTCGTCGGGATGATTTTTGCCCGTGCCGAGGTAGTAGACGTACTTGGCAAACTCTTTGTAGCTCGGCAATTTACCAGCGAGGAGATTTTCTGCGTCTATCGCGCCTCCGAGCGTGTTGTAGGTGAAGCCGCCATTCAGCTCAAACTTTTTTACGGATCGTCGCACGCGTTCGGCGGTAGTGGTGTTCGCATAGTCTTCCATTTCAACCAGTATGAATTTCCGATTGCCGCCGTCTTCTTTGTTGAGTTCGAGGACTGCGTGACCCGTCGTACCCGAACCAGCAAAGGAGTCTAAAATGATTGACTCTGGATCAGTTGAGAGCTTGAGTATCTTTTTGATGAGTGATACTGGCTTCGGCGTATCGAAGACTTTTTGACCATCAAAAATATCCATCAACTCTTTGGTTGCATCGGTCGCAGTTCCGACATCATCCCAAATTGTAAAAACGTTTGTTCCTTTCTCCTCGGCCTCGCTCTTGTACCGCTTGAATTGAGGTCTTGATTTTCCAGTTTTGCCAAATAAGATGCGTCCATCTTTTACAGCCTCTTCGTACTTCTCTTTTGAGAAACGCCAATGTCGTCCTGTTGGAGGGAGGAAAGTTTCTTTGGTGTTTGGGTTGATAATTGGGTACATCAGATTTTCTCGAATGGCAGGCGCATCCATCGGATCTGCAACCCAATCTCCCCGAGGGTCGTTGTCAGGGTTTGAAAACTTGGCTTCATCAATCGCAAGGGGATTGAGAGAGAATCCTGCCCTATTTCGCGCATAACAAAGCGTGTAGTTATGAGATAGGGAAACATCAATGTCGTTTTGACTGGATTTTCGATGATGCCAAATAAAATCTGCAACGAAGTTCTCGATTCCGAAGATTTCATCAACGAGTGACCGAAGACGATGCTGTTCATTGTCGTCAATGCTGATGAAAATAACTCCTTCATCCGCAAGAAGCTCGCGCAACATCTTGAGACGCGGCGTCATCATGCAAAGCCACTTGTCGTGTCGCGTCAGGTCTTCACCCTCCTTGCCTACTATTTCACCAACCCACTCCTTGATCGTTGGACTGCTTACATTGTCGCTGTATACCCAACCTTCGTTTCCCGTGTTGTACGGAGGATCAATGTAGATGCACTTCACCTTGCCCTGATATTGTGGCAGTAGTGCTTTGAGTGCGAGCAAGTTGTCGCCTTCGATTATGAGATTCTCGTCGTCGTTCTCGCCCTTGAGTGACTTCTTCGCATCCTTTTCGAGCGTGTGATAGGGAACGGAGAGATGATGATTCCAGACGGCAGATTTTCCTTTGAAGTTGAGAGTGGCCATATTATTTGTTGCTGGTTTCAATGATGAATTTTTCAAACTCTGCCTTTGTGATGCGGTAGTGCTTGCCGAGCTTCGAGGCGGTGAGCTTTCCCGCCTTGATCCACCGATAGATTGTCATTTTGTTGACGCGGAGCTTCTCGGCCAGCTCCTCGACAAGGTAAAAATCAGGCTTGTGCATAATTTACTCTAGTTTACATGCTCGGCTCGTCATTAGCAACCCCCAAGATAGCTTCGAGCTTTTTGGGGAGTACGGGTTGAAAGGTCACGAGCTTGCGCCGTAGATACGGGACAATGCCTACTGCATCCTTTTTGGCCTCGGCCTTTGCCAACACGCTTTCGACGCTTTTCTTGTAGCGTCCCACGGTCGCGGGGGAGGCCTCGCGCCTCAACTCTTCGATGGCGTGCTTGAGGCCGTGGTCGCGGACACGGTGGACGAGGTAGTAGAGGACGGCTCGATCACGGAAGTCTGCCACGTCCTCCCCGATGATTCGCAGGAGTTCGGCGTTCTTGAGGCCAGCCAAGCGCACGAGACGGTTGAAGTCCTTTACATACACATCATCGAACACGCGCAGGAGGCAGGCTTTTGAGATGTCGGTTTTGGCCACTTCCTGCAAGGTAAAATCTTTTTTCTTCGTATCGGCAAATTCGGGGAAGCGACGAAGCGTCGCCTCAACGGTTTGTTTCTTTTGTAGGGAGAGTTCGATGCGGAGCGCTCCCCGCGTCCATTTTCCTGCTTTGTATTCCCGTGCGATTTCCTGTTCCAGCTTCGTCTTGCCGTTCGCCACGATCTCGTCGAATTTGTCGTAGATCACGAAGCCCTGCGACGAGTTGTAAAACTTGATGTAGAAGCCGTCCCGTCCGTCATGGTAGTCGCGACGATTGAAGTCCGAGGACTGTTTCATGTCGTAGGGCATGAGGGCGCGGAGGAAGCGGTCGGTCGTGCCATAGCTCGGGCTGATCTTGAGGATTTTGGCGTAGTCCACGCGGCACACGGTGGCACTCAAGATGTCCTCGGGGGAGACGCCGACCTTTATCCCCTTCATCGCGTCGGAGAGCTTTTGTGCGGCCAGAGGCAAAAGCCGTTCGTCCATGTCGAAGATGCTGGCTCCGTAGACGAGCTTGGGGAGTGAGACTTGGATCGCAAGGATACGTTTGACGGGAACCAGCCCCACCTTGCCGCGACGCAGGGTTTCGATGATGTGGACTTGAGGGAAGTATCGCCCTTCGGCTTTGCAGTGTTGCGGGTAGGTCGTGTAGCGCGTCGAGTGCCGTCCGAAGACGCCGTACTTGCCTTTGAGGTCTTGATGCTGTGCCTTCGTGAAAAACTCGTCGGAGTAGGTGACGAAGCGGGTGATGTGGATGGTTACGCTGTCGATCATAGGGGTTGGGGAGTTTGGGTTTGTTTCAGCCGTTGGTCGATGCGGAGCAGGACGTCGAATACGCCAACGAGATTTTGTGCGGCTTCAGAAACCGCCTCGGGCGGCAACCCGAGTTCATCAATGAAGTATCGTTTGGCCAGTTCATCGAGGCCATGTTTGTGATCTTCTTTGGGTAACATAAAAGCTCCGTGCCTTCGCAAGCCATTTGGCTTCGTCGGGCGCGGAGCTTGAGCGTTACCCGCAATGCGGTATACTGCTCGTGCGTGTTAGTTCCGCGTCAGCGTAGCTATCGCTGTAAACCGTCCGTTCATGCGGACGGTTTATTGTTGTTTGGATTTGGAGGCATTCAGCCTCGGGAAAATAGTCATGGGTGAGCGATGTTTATGCGTAATACTTAGTTGGATGATGGAAAGTCCATTTTGATCGTGTCGTCATATTTAGGGGATGTTTTATCCAGCAGCTTTTGAAAATCACGCCAGTTGGTACACGCTCTCATCAAAAAGATGAGGTTATCCAAATGTTTTTTTAGTTCTGGGGTACCGAAGTCAGTTGTCAGATGCTGGTGAAACTTTCGAGAACGGCTGCCCGAAGATAGACGCGGATTTTTTTCGCGCAGCGCCTTTAGAACGCCAGGCGCAAGACGCTTATATACGAGGTCATTCGTCCAAGAGCCAATAAAGCTGGGCGTATTTTTTGCGGGATACGGATATGGCATTCCTTTCAAGCGGAACAGCTCCTTGTAGTACTCATCGGGAAACATTCTCGTCCACTTTGCCCATTCGTCAGTTATGTATTTCTCTAATATCTGTTGCAACGCCTCGCGATCGCGTACTTCTTGATAGCCCGTCGCCTCATCGACAAGGGCAATGATCCCGACGGTCGCTAGCCCACGCACGAGAACTTCACATTGTTTTGCGATATGCCTCTGTCTCGGATTCAAGTCTCCACTTTCACGCGATTCCAAGACGGCATTGCAGATGCTTGGTAGGAGCGTTGCTTCGTATCCGTTTGCAATTTTTCCTGTCGGAAGCTTAAACCGAATAGGATTCTCTGCGCGATCAAGAATTTCCTTTGAAATATAGGATTTTAGAGCCTTAGTTTGTGCAAATTGGGACAATTTATCGCCTCCTTGCGCAACACCGTTGATTTGCTGCGTTCGACCGCCGCCAACCTTCATGCCAAGGGCTAAAATCACGTCTTTCTGAACCAAAACCCGCGTGCCGTCTTCGAGGACATACGCGGGAATTTCCAACTTCCCAAGTTTGAGTGGACGATCGGCTGATCCAAAGGCTACTTTTTGGACACGATCTGGTGAGCCCCATCGTGTTAAGGCAGCTTCTTTGGCGATGTTCTTCCTCTCTTCTGGGGTGAGTGCTTGTGCACGAGCTACGCCGCCTGCGGCTCGTGTTGGTACGGACGGGTTTGCGTCATCTGCTTTGTTGGTCATAGGGAGGGGGAATTGATTATGCTTGCATAGTACATTGCAAGCATAGCTTCTGTCAAAGGTTCGTCATATTCCAGCCAAGCACACGCACTGCGACGGATGGGAAAACACAAAGCTCTCGATGCACTTGTGGCCAATCGAGAGTTCTAAAGTCGTCAACCAACCCACCCCACAAACATCCGACCCACCCGGTCGGATTTTTGTATGGCATTTTCTTCACAGTTTGTGCACAGGAAGATATTCTCGGTTTTTGGGATTTTTCTTTGCGAAGTTGAGCAAAAATATGTTAATTCCTTGAGAAGATTCTAATGCTAAACTTGTATAGACGCTGTGAAACACGGTTATCCCTCTTTTTTTCTATGGGGCCCATTTCTTTTGGGTGCCGTTCTTGCCGTTCTGTATCCCGTTCCGTCGCTTGCACTTTCGAATACGGCATATAACACGGTGTCGGTGAACGGTAACGTGAGTGCGATTGCACTCGGCGCGGACGGAACGACGTACCTCGGTGGTACGTTTACTCAAGCCGGCCCGTATGTCGGTATGGGTGTTCCGCTGTCGCCATCGACCGGGTTGCCAGTGTCTGTCTTCCCGATTGTCAACGGACAAATAAATGCCGTGGCCCCGGATGGATCCGGCGGACGGTATATCGGCGGATCATTCACACGCGTTGGAAGTTTCGATCGTAATAATCTCGCGCATATCTTTGCCGATGGGACGGTAGATGCGGCATGGAATCCGAATGCGAATGGCACCGTCAGTGCCATCGCCGTATCCGGCGCGACCGTCTATGTCGGAGGAGCTTTTACGACCATCGGTGTCGTGACGCGTAACCGTCTCGCAGCCATCGGGAGCGACGGAACCCTCCAGGCATGGAATCCGAATGCGAGTAACAACGTCAACGCCATCGCCGTATCCGGCGCAACCATTTATGTCGGAGGAACCTTCACGACCATCGGCGTTGTGACGCGTAATCGTCTCGCAGCCATCGGGACCGATGGAACCCTCCAGGCATGGAATCCAAATGCGAGTAACAACGTCAACGCCATCGCCGTATCCGGCACAACCATTTATGCCGGGGGAATCTTTTCGACCATCGGTGGTGTGACACGAAATCTTCTCGCGGCGATTGACGCCGGAAGCGCCTCTGCGACAGCCTGGAACCCGAATGTGAATAGCAATGTCAACGCCATCGCCGTATCCGGTACGACTATCTATGTCGGAGGAACTTTTACGACCATCGGCGGTGTGACGCGCAATCGTCTCGCGGCGATAGATGCCACAAGCGCCTCGGCCACAGCCTGGAATCCGAATGTGAATAGCAATGTCAACGCCATCGCCCTATCCGGGACAACCATCTATGCCGGGGGAATCTTTGCGACCATCGGCGGCGTGACACGCAATAATATCGCGGCGATAGATGCCGGAAGCGCCTCCGCAACGGCGTGGGATCCGAATGCGGGCGGCTCTGTTAACGCCATAGACATATCCAATTCAAATGTTTATATAGGCGGTCTGATGATATTGATCGGCGGGACAACGCGTAATCGTCTCGCAGCCATCGGGACCGATGGAACCCTCCAATCATGGAATCCGAGCGCGAATAACAACGTCAACGCCATCGCCGTATCGGGCACAACCATCTATGTCGGAGGAACTTTTACGACGATCGGTGGCGTGACACGCAATCGTCTCGCGGCGATAAATGCTGTAAGTGCCTCCGCTACGGCGTGGAATCCGAATGTAGGTCTCAATACGGTCAGCGCCATCGCCGTATCCGGCACAAACGTCTATGTCGGAGGAGACTTTACGACCATCGGTGCTCTGACACGCAATCGTCTTGCAGCGATAGATGCCGCAAGCGCAACGGCCACTGCATGGAATCCAAACTCAAATGGTACCGTCAGTGCCATCGTCGTTTCCGGCACAACCGTCTATGTCGGAGGGGTCTTCACGAGCATGGGCGGTATCACTCGGAATAGCATCGCTGCCATCGGGACAAACGGAACGCTCCAATCGTGGAATCCGAATGTCACGAGCAATGTTGGCGCCATCGCCGTGTCCGGGACAACCATCTATGCCGGAGGACTTATTACCGCCGTCGGTGGTGTGTCGCGAAACCGCCTTGTGGGGATTGATGCCGGAAGCGCCTCCGCCACCGCGTGGAATCCAGTGTTGAATAGCAACGTCAACGCCATCGCCGTATCGGGGACAACCATCTATGCCGGAGGACTCTTTGTGACCGCCGGTGGCGTGACACGAAACCGCCTTGCGGCGATAGATGCCGCAAGCGCCTCCGCCACCGCGTGGGATCCGAATGCGAATAGTACAGTCAACGCCCTCGCCGTTTCGGGTGCGAACCTGTATGTCGGCGGACTCTTTACCAGACTGGGGAGCTCCAATGTTTCCGGATTTGCCGAATTCGACCTGCTCGCGCCCGTCATCACCATCACCGCCCCGACGTTGGTCTCAAGCTCCACCATCACGAACACGACCATCCACGTGACCGACAACAATACCCTCAACGCCTCGAACGTCGTGGTTGATCCCTCGACGACCGCCGGAACCAGCGGATTCAACTGCACCCAAACCGGCGCCTCGATCGTTGACTGCACGATTCTGATCACGTCGAGCGGAACGCTCGTGATCGATGCGACGGATGACAGCAACGATACGGGAACACAATCCCAGAACGGGTATCTGGTGGACATTACGCCTCCCGCCATCACCATCACCGCCCCGACGTTGGTCTCAAGCTCCACCATCACGGATACGACCATCCACGTCACCGATGACAACGCGTTCACCGCCTCGAACGTCGTGGTTGATCCCTCAACGACTGCTGGAACCAGCGGGTTCAACTGCACCCAAACCGGCGCCGCGATCGTTGACTGCACGATCCAGATCACCTCGAGCGGCTCGCTTGTGATCAGGGCAACCGACAACGTCGGCAATAGTGCGACGCAAACTGAGAGCGGGTATGTGGTTGACGTCACGCCGCCCGTCATCGTGATTTTCGCACCAACAACCTCCAGCACTACGGACATCCCTGATACCACAATCCACGTCACGGATAACGATGCGATTTTTGCTGCGGATGTTTTGGTTGATGCCTCCACGACGGCTGGGACAAATAACTTCATCTGCACGCAAACAAATGCGCAGACGGTCGATTGCACCATCGTCATCAGCTCGAGCGGCGATCTCGTTATCAACGCCACCGATCGCGCGGGCAATACCGCGACCCTGGCGCAGAATGGGTATATCGTGAACCGCATTGGACCGACCATCATCATCACGACACCGACGAGGGTTGCGCATGCCACGATTTCAGATACGACGATCCATGTCACGAGTCTCGCGAACATCGCAGCCTCATCCGTCATCATCGATCCGGCAACGACTGCCAGCACAGCAAACCTCCAGTGCGTGCAAACAGACCCAAAGACGGTTGATTGCACGCTTGATATCACTTCGAGCGGCGATCTGGTCGTCACAGCGACGGACAGCGCCACGAACAGCACGACGGAAACCGCGAGCGGCTATGTCATCGAAACGGTTCCACCGACCATCACCATCACCGCCCCGCAGAAACTCTCCAACACCGCCATCACGAACACGACGATCCATGTGACGGACAATTATGGGATCAGCGCAACCGATGTGATCGTAGACGGCGGCTCAACCGCCAATACGAGCAGCTTCGTTTGTACGCAAACCGATGGCACGACGGTGGATTGTACGATCACGGTCGATGATTCCGGCGATCTCCTCATCTCCGCGACGGATCTCGCCGGGAACAGCGCTTCCCAGGCCGAGACAGGGTATGTGATCGTGACGCAAGCGCCGGTTATCTCGAACATCGCATCCGTCCCCACCGAGACCGGAGCCACGATCACCTGGACGACCGATTCACTGTCTTCCTCCAAGGTCACCTATGGTCCGGATACTCCCTATACGACTTCTACCGCCGAGCTTGATACGTCTCCTCGGGTGACGTCGCACACGGTCGTGCTCTCGAACCTGGCCCCGTGCTCTACATACCACTACGCCGTTCAGTCGACCGATGCGTTTGCGAACACTGCAACCAGCGCAGATAATACGTTCACAACTTCAGGTTGCGCCACACCAATCCTCCCAAGCGGCGGTGGAGGAAACCCGATGCCGCCGTCAGGCGTCATTCCACCGACGGGACCGTTCAGCGTCACTCTCCAGGGCGGCGGATCAGACACGGCAGTGACGGTCGTCACGCTCGAGCTCTCCGCGAGTTCCGACGTGAATCGCATGGCAATCTCCCGTTTTGCGGATTTTCATGATGCGGGCATTATCCCGTTCGCGCGTTCGGTCCAATGGTCGATCTGCGGCGCATCAATCTGTACCCCCGGCACCTATGACGTCTATGTGAAATTCTATCAGGCGTATGGCGTGGCCTCTCCAGTGCAGCATCTCGCCATCATCTACATGCCGGTATTTATCGGCACGATCGACAGCGACAAGGGTCTTCCGATTTCATCCAGCACGAACCTTAATTGCCACGACGGAAATCTGCTCCGTGGCACACTCTCCGCCGTCTACTATTGCGCGAACGATGGCAAGCGCTATCTCTTCCCTAATGAGAAAACATTCTTCACATGGTATGCCAACTTTCAGGGCGTCCTCCGGATCGACAACAAGACGCTGGGGGGTATCCCGCTGGGCTCGGACGTGACGTATCGTCCGGGCGTCCGTCTGCTCAAGCTCCAAAGTAACCCGAGGGTGTACGAAGTGTTTCAGGGCGGTGAGCTGCGCTGGGTGTCGAGTGAGGCTGTGGCCAAAGCCCTGTTCGGACCCAGTTGGAATCAAATGATCGATGACCTTCCCGAGGCATTCTTCGTGGATTATAAAGTCGGTCCGCCGATTACGCTGCCGTAAAAGATGATCAGACAAACATCCGACCCACGCGGTCGGATTTTTGTTTACATCCGGAGCGTCTTGGCTTATCCTCACACCCGTATGGGTGATCCTATATCGTATACGGCTTATGACGAGCGAAAGGCGGAAGATGCCTGGAAGGACCTCGTGCCCGAGCCAATAGAAAACGATTCGTCATGGGGCGAAGAATGTCCGGATATCGTTTCGTTGCTCGAAGAAGACCCAGATGCATTTTCGAAGTCAGAACTTATTTATTTCCTTAAGGAACAAGATTTTCAGTTTGGGACCATTGATACGAAGTGGGGAGGTGATGATTCTGATGAAGATGGAGATGTGATGGGATTCGTGATTCACGCGATTTTTCCTGACGGTCCTATATCCGAGGTTTGGGAGTTGACGACGGAAACATTTGTTGAGATTTTTCGATCCCTATCGGAACCACGATTCGCGGATGCGATGAAACAACTTGAAGATGCAAGACGTGTTCGAATACATAATTATCTTGCTGCCATTCGACCCATCGCCAAGATCATCAAGGAGAGCGAGATGCGTGTGCGATTGATCTTCGTTTCCGAGGGCGAGTTTCATGATTCAGTGGTCGAGAAGCGTGCGGGTGCATTGTACGAAAGGCTGCTAAAAGAGAATCCGACGCTTCGCAAAATGACTGCCGAAGAATAAGATGAACTAACTTTATGAGAAAAATCATCACTACAACATTCGTGACCCTAGACGGCGTCATGCAAGCGCCGGGCGGACCGACCGAAGACACGTCAGGTGGCTTTGCCTATGGCGGCTGGCAAATAGCCTTTCCCTCGGACGAGACGATGAATTCCAAGCTCGGCGGATTCTTCAATATTCCGTTCGAGCTGCTCCTCGGCAAAACGACCTACGATATCTTTGCCGCGCACTGGCCGAATGCGAAAACCGATCTTGAAGTGGCGAATCCGTTTAACAGCACAAAGAAATACGTCGTGTCCCACGAATCATTTGAGCCTTCGTGGAACAACTCTGTCTGCATAACAGGCGATGTCGTTGAGCAGCTTAAGAAGCTGAAAGAACAAGACGGCCCGGACTTGTGGGTGTGGGGCAGCGGCAATCTCATCCAGACGTTGCTCAAAAATAATCTGATCGATCGGATGCATCTCTGGATCTATCCCATCACCATCGGCACCGGCAAACGGTTGTTCGCAGATGGCACGCAAGCCGAAAACTGGAAACTTGTTGACTCGTACGTCTCCACGACTGGGGTGATTTTTGGGACGTATGAACCGGCGGGAACGCTCAAGACGAGTTAGTAGGACGCAATGATGTCTTGTTCTCGTGGTTGAGTCGCATCTGGCTTATACTGGATCCAACGCAAGTATATTTCCCATGGATACGCCCACCTACGTCATCATCGCAGCACTCATCGCTTCCCTCGTTTCGATCATCCTTTTTCGGTTGTCCCGTTTACCGAAAGTCCGCGCGTTGGGAAATCTGTCTCTTTCCATTTCGGCAATCTGGTTGTGCATCACTGTCCTGGGTGAGCATGTGTTTACCTGGGCCGGCAATGCGACGTGCTCGGCCGCTCTCGGGTGCGTGTCCGGATTTTTCGGGTTCGATGCCTTTGAGCACCTCTTTTTTGGAGTGGCGTTAGCGCTCGTGATCGTGTTCCTGTGCATGCGTTTCCCAAAATATTCCATCCTGCATTCCGAACGTTGGAAAACGGTACTCACCATCGTGGCGACTGTCGTATTGGTCTCGGTGCTCTGGGAAATATTTGAGTGTATCCATGACGCCTTCCGGGTGGATATCCTGCACGAAGCCCTCTCAAATTTGAGGCTCCACATCGACCTGCTCGACCAGCCGAGCAACCTCGATACCATGGGCGACCTCTCGTTTGCGATGCTCGGTTCGGTCATTGGGTTCTTTCTGACGGTTGGCAAGAAGGCTGGTTCCAAAACACGAAAGAGCGAAACTCCACTGGGTTGACGGATATGCCAATTTTATGTATGTTTCATAAGCTAAAGCTCTTTCTATAATGGATTTTCTCATGGTGAGAAGCCGTTAGATCGTGTGTTAGCACACCGGGAGGTACCCCGTGCAGTCTACCAAGTTGCCGCGTATTTTTTCGAAGCTCCTGCTTGTCCTGTCCGCCCTGCTGTGCCTTGTGGCGTGCAGTGGCGGGACGGCAGACAGCCTGACCGCTGAGAAGGTGGGAAAGTCGTCGCAACGCCTCAACACCACGACCCCGCCGATCGACGATCTTGATTCCTACACCGCCACCGACCAGGTCGACGGCCAGAGCGGCGGCCAGGGTTGGCACAACCCCTGGGCCGCCGTTGAAGGCGCCGTCTACGTCTCGGACGCCCAGGCGGATACGGGCTCGCTCTCGTTCGAGTTCGGGGCAACGGGGGATGACGTCATCGAGCGCGACCTCCTCCACATCCGTGACCACGAGCTGCTCACCATGGCGATCAAGAGCGCCGTCTCGTACGACTCCGTGACCATCATCACGCTCTTCGACGACTACGAGAATGCGCGCTTCCAGGCGTGCCTCAGCTGCTCCTCGCTCGGTTGGATCAGCGCCTACAACAACAGCGACTACAGCTGGTATGACCTCGGCGAGTTCGATGGGGACAACTGGAACCAGTTGGGCCTCATGCTCGATGCGGACGACGCCTTGATGGACGTCTACCTCGGTTCCACCCTCCTCTATGGTGGGATCACCGGCTCGGAGAGCTACGGCTACAACGAGATCCGGAAGATCCAGATCGAGACCCAGACCTACAACGGCGAGCTGATCTACCTCGACTCCATCGAGGACCATCCGTTCGTCGGCGCCTCCGAGGGCTTCGAGGACTACACGGCCAACGCGTCCCTGGACGGCCTGTCGGGCGGCCAAGGATGGGCCACCCACGACCTGTCGGCGACGCCCACCGTGTCCTCGTGGGAAGTCTTGAGCGGCACGGCCACCGTCATCGCGACGGACTCGCACTCCGGGACGAACTCCCTCAAGCTCACGGGGAGCACCATGGCGCAGCGCGAACTCCAGTTCGGCTTCGCGGACCAGCTCGACATCGCCTTCAAGGCGACAGCCTCGCTCAGCCAGAAGGTCTCGATCGAACTCCCCGGCAGCGAAGAAGGGATCTACATGGAGAACGTCAAGATCCTGTTGAACGACCACACCGCAGGCCAGGTCTCGATCAGTGACGGCAATGGGAACTCCAGGAATGTGAGTTCTTTCAACAACAATGCATGGAACACGCTGTCGATCTACAACAACAACAACGATTCGACCTTCTCGTTGTATGTCAACGGCAGCGAGGTCGCGAGCGAGGTGCCGGCTTCGGACAACGGTCTCGCGACGTACGTGCTCCTCTCGCTCTCCAGCGGCCAAGTTGAGTTCGACGAGATCCAGCAGACGCGCTGGTACGACGACGCGCCGGAATAGCCGAGGAAGGGATTCCCGCTTCGGGGCGCCAGGCATGAAGCCTTGGCGCCCCGTTTTTTTCATCTCAATTCTGGCGCGAAGGAGAGATAGGGTATACTGCAGGAATTGTGATGCGTGTCATGCGTACGTTCGTATTTTTTTCCACGGCCTGTGTGGGGATTGTGCTTCTCGCTCTTCAAGCAAGCCCAGCGTTGGCTGCCAATGCCTGCCAGTCCGCCGGCTCCGGTAATTGGAGCGCCACGACCACTTGGACTAACTGCGGCGGCGGCGTGCCGACCTCGGCAGATTCGGTCACCGTGCTGACGGGCCATACGGTCACCGTTGATACGGCGGCGTCCGCGGCGAGCCTGACGATTAATGGTGAAGCCACCACGAGCAGCGCAAACGGGTTGACGTTCGTTTCCGGCCAATCGCTTGCCGTCGGCGGCCCCATCATCGTCTCTGCCCCATTGAGCGGCACGGCAACCTCTTCCATTGATGTCGGTTCCGGTTCGTTGTCCGGTACGAGCATTGCGATCGCCGGCGCGGCAAGCGGGAAAGTGGGCCTGGTGACCGTCGCGACGGGCACGGTCACGTCAGTTGGCAGTATCACGTTCTCTGGCACGGCAACGAATGCCCGGTACGCCTCGACGGCACCCAGCATGACCAATATCGGGGGAGACTTCGGCGCAGGCGGGACGCTCACCACGACCAGCACGGGAACGTTCAATTTCGACGGTTCCGTACTGCAGTCGATCGGAGCCTACCTGACGTACAACAATATCCAAGTCAACAATTCCGCGGGCGTAAGTTTGGCGGGGAATACCTCGTTGACCGGCACGCTGTCGGTAAATGTCGGGACGCTCACCGTTGGCGGGGTGAATTTGAGTGTCAACGGGCTAACGACCGTGAGCAGTACAATGGTGCTAAGTAATACGGCCGGAGTAAAAACCCTTGGCGGACTTACGATCGCGAATGGCGGAGCCGTGAACTTCACGGCGGGGGAAGGCATCACGCTGAATGGTGACCTGACTATCAACGGCACAGGAGCGATTTCTGGTACAAGCGGCTCCTGGGTGTTCCAAAAACCCGGCGGAGGCTCGATCGGCGGGACATCTGTCGCAACCACGACGCTGACGACGGCCTCGGTCAGTACAAACTATGCAAATCACTTGGATTTCCAGTTTACCGGCAGCCTCACGGTGAACACGGGGGCGACATTGACCAATGACAATGTGCTCACGGTCGGCGGAAACTTGTCTGGTGTCGGATCGTTTGCCCAAGGCGCAAACACCGTGTTGTATCTCAATGGCGGGTCGGCTGTTACGACGTTCGATGCATCCGCCGTCCCTAACGCCGTCCATTACATCTCGACGTCGGTCACCCAAACCGTGAAAGCAAGTACGTACCACGACCTGTTTTTGGACAAGCCAGGAGCGATCGCGACCATGAGCGGGACAACGACTGTTCAAGGGAATTTTGTTTCGACGGCCAGCACGACCGACTTGGCTGCAAGCTTCGTATCGGTTTCGGGGACGACGGATATCTACGGTATCTTGAACGACCAGAACAGCACCGGCCTCGCCACATTCGGTGGGCTGCTGACGGTCCACTCATCCGGCAGTTGGGCGGACGATCCCGCGCAAGCCAGTAATTTTATTTTTGAGAATGGTTTGCAGTTTGATGGCAGTTCTTTCGTCCCAGGTACCGGAACGTTCACCTTCAATACGAACGACCAGAGCATCCTGGGCGCTTCCCCGGTGACGATCGAGAACGCCGTTGTGACGGGCGTCACGCTCACCAACGCCAACGCGTCGTCAGTGGACGTGACACAGTCGTTGTCTGGCACGGGAAATCTCGCACAAGGCGCAAGCAGTCTCTTGCAAATAGGGGGAACCGCATCTATCGCATCAATGGATGCATCAGCCAGTGGGAATTCGGTCGTGTATGACGGCGCGACGCTGCAAGCCGTCGTGCCGGCGACCTATGCGACGCTCGACGTAAGCCAGAATTCCGGCGGCGGCGCGACGCTGGCCGCGGACGCTACGGCAACGACTCAACTTGTGCTAGGTGCGAATGATCTGACCTCGGCTGCGGTCTTCAGTCTTTTTTCCGCCGGGACGATTTCCCGTTCGAGTGGGTACGTCATCGGCACGCTCCGCAAGCAGTTCTCGTCCGATGGGCTGTTCACGTACCCGATTGGCGACGCGACGAACTATACGCCGGTCGACTTTACGCCGACGGGGGTTTCCGGTTCCGGCTTGGTGGCAGTGAGCGTCTCAAGTACCGACCATTACGACATCGCGCATTCAGGGATCGACCCGTCCAACAGCGTGAACCGGAACTGGACGCTGGCGAATAGCAGCTTGTCGTTTTCGAGTTACGGGGCGACATTCCACTTCGTGCCCGGGGACGTCGATGGCGGGGCGACGGTGGCGGACATGTATGTTGCCAAGGATTCAGGCGGCAGTTGGACGATCCTGCCCGCATCATGTTCCGGCACGTCCTGCACGGTGTCGGGGCTGACCAGTATGAGCGATTTCCAGGCAGGGGAAGTGCTTGACCACACGCCGCCGTCGCTTACGCTCTCCGCCCTCCAAACCGCTCCCACGAATGCGACAAGCGTCAACATGACGGCGACCTTCAGCGAACCCGTGACCGGCTTCGCGGCCAACGACATCGTCCTCTCGAGCGGGACGACGACGGACTTCGTGGCGGTTTCGAGCTCCCTCTATACGTTCGATGTGACGGCCTTCTCCGAAGGGACATCGACCGTCGATGTCCCTGCCGATGTGGCGCAAGACCTTTCGTTTAACGGCAACACCACCGCGACGCAGTTTGCGATCCTCGTTGACTTGACCGCGCCTTCTTCGACAGTCGCCACTCCTGTTGCTGGTTCCTACGCATCAGCGGTGTCTGTCACGTTGGCGTCCGTCGGCGCAACGAGCATCCGGTATACCCAAAACGGGACAACTCCCACCTGTTCGGTTGGCACCGTCTATACCGGCGCGATCGGTATCAGTTCGTCGGTCACCTTGAAGGCGGTCGGCTGCGACGACGCCGGGAACGCTTCTCCGGTTTCGAGCTTCGCATATACCATCACGCCAGTTTCGAGCGGCGGCGGTGGCGGTGGTGGTGGAGGTGGTGGTGGCGGCGGCGGGCTGTCTTCGTCGATCACTCAAACACCGCAGCCTACGAGTGTCAGTGTGACGCCTACGGGCATGGATGCAGCCCATGGAGCCGTCTTTTTGCAGAGTCTCGGCCTCGACGTCCATGAATTGGTGAAGCTCCCCGATGACGGGAATCCCGAGACGCAAGAAGACTCGACCGTGTATTACGTCGGTGCTGACGGTACGCGGCACGCCTTCCCGACGCCGAAAGAATATTTTTCTTGGTTCTGTGATTTTTCATCCGTACGCGTCATCCCAGCCGAGACCATGGCGGCCATCCCATTGGGGAAGAACGTGACGTATCGGCCGGGCATGCGCTTCGTCAAGTTCCAGACCGACCCGACCGTCTACCTCGTGCAGCCGGATGCCGTCTTGCGGCCGATCGACAGTGAAGCGACGGCGGCGGCTTTGGGCGGCGCCGACTGGGCCAAGCAAGTGTCTGATATCCCGGAAGTGTTTTACCGTGACTACACGTATGGCGCCCCGGTCACGGGAGCTGACACGATCGACCCCGCGCAATTCACCTCGCTCCATGCCTATCCCAGTGCGGAAATGCAGATTTCGGGTTATGCGGATCCGGGGACGAACGCGTCTCTTTCATGTGCAGCAGCGCCGCCAGCGTCCGTCGCCCCGGCGTGGCCGTTCAAGGAAATCCCTAAAACCTATTCTTTCTCCGGGACGATCGACCCCAACGCCGATCCGCTGACGATCCGTTATCTGCAGGATGCGTTGTCCGTGTTGGGTCCCAGCATCTACCCTGAAGCGGCGATTACGGGCAACTATGGCCCGGCGACGACCGCGGCCGTCAAACGTTTTCAAACCAGCAATGGCCTCGCCGCCGTTGGCGTCGTCGGTCCGGCGACGCGTGAACTCCTGAATGCATTGTTGGCCAAATACCGTTAACGTCCGGCCTCTATGGATGGCACGATTCGCAAAGACATCACTCCCGGCTTGGAAGTCGTGATTGTCGAGAAGCTTGACCAGGGCACCGGAAAATCCACGCGCGGGATTGTGAAGGAAATCCTGACGAGCGCGCCTGTGCATCCGCGCGGGATTAAGGTGAGGCTTGAGACGGGTGAAGTGGGGCGAGTGCAGTATATTGAGGCATAATGACCACATATATGAAGTTGAATGTTTTTCGCCCGGGGATCGCCTTGTTGTCGGTCATGCTGTTTGCGAGCGGCTGCCAAATCCTGCCCTACGTCTCTCCGCCTTCGCCGGTCGCCTGCACGCTTGAAGCGAAAATCTGCCCGGACGGCTCGGCTGTCGGGCGCGTAGGCCCTTCGTGCGAATTTGCGCCTTGCCCGGCAACGCCCAAACCCGCACCAGCTCCAGTCCCTGTCCCAGGTCCGGGGGCGCAGTGTAGTGGCCCGAGCGACCAGAGCTGCCCGACGGGGACGCAATGCATCCAAGACTGCGGACCGCCGGTCGTACGCGATGGTGTACCCCCGGCGCCGTACCATTGCGTGGATAATGTGGTTGCCAAGAACCCGCGCAATTGCCCGATTTGCCTGGCGTCAAATTCAAGCATCGCGACGCCGTCCGGAGAAGTGAACGTCAAAGATGTGACGCCGGGGATGCGCGTCTGGTCGCGGACTGCGGCCGGCGAACGGATCGAGAGTACCGTCATTCGCGTCTCGCGCACCCCTGTTCCCGTGAACCACCAGGTGGTACATCTCGTCTTAGCAGACAAACGGAACGTCTGGGTGTCTCCCGGGCATCCGACGGCGAGCGGCACTCCGGTCGGAAACCTCCGCCCTGGCGATCCGTATGACGGGTCACGGGTCGTGTCAGCCGATCTCGTCGCGTATTGGGACGGTTATACCTACGACCTCCTGACGGATAGCGAGACCGGCCAATATTGGGCAAATGGGATCCTTCTTGGGAGTACACTGTTCGGCAATGAGTGAAGATATTTTAACCCCCCATATGTCACAATCTATGAAAACCTGCATCACCTGCGGCATGCCATTTGTCGGCAAGCACGAAAATGAAATCGCGTTTGAAACCGCCGAAGGTCCGGTCTGCAAATACGATGGGCAAGACGGCAAGATCAAGCCGGCTGAAGAAATCTTCAATGGCGGCGTCGAGTTTTTTGCTGGTTCTGTTACCGACGGTGACCGCGACCTTGCCGCACGCCTGACGCGTAAAAACATGAAAGCGTTGCCGCATTGGCAAAAGAACCCGTTCGCACTGTTGGACGGACCGGAAGCGACGGACCAGGAATTCGGAGCCGCGATGGGAAAGCTTACAGCGTCGAAAGCCTGACCAAAAATGAGCGACAACACGATCACCATCACGCGCGCGGAATATCTGGCACTGAGGCGCCAGGCGTAACTCGAGGGTTCCTGTATACTTGCGACATATGAAAAAAGCTCTCGCGTTCTGCCTGTGTGTCTCATTTTTTGGTGCCGGATGTGCTCCGGCTACAGCTCCCCAAGCCCCGAGTCCCAGCCAAACCCCAACCCCAACGACACAGCCTTCGACGAAAAAACTCGATGAAAATGATAACAAAACGACGGTATCAGCCAACGTTGGTGACCGCGTTGAGCTCGTCTTGAACAGCACCTATTGGCAGGTCGCTCCGCCAAGTTCTGATGTGCTGAAACAAGTGGCAGATCCCGTCGTTGTCCCGATCCTCATCGGGCATGTCCCTGGAAGTGGGGCAGGAACCGTCACGGTGGACTACCAAGTCACGAAGACAGGAACCGCGCAGATTTCCGCCTCACGCACCTCGTGCGGCGAAGCACTTCGTTGCACGGGTGATCAGGGGAGTTATTCCGTAACCATCAACTCGGTTGGAACGACAAACTAAGCCGAAGGTCATACCAGCATCCGATCCCGCAAGAGATCAATGTTTTTTGTGGTGCGGCAATTGATATCATGCCGTCTTCCCTGTAGGCTCCTCTGATGAAAGTCGCATTCATCCATAATGACAAAAAGCTTGGCACCGGCGCGCACTTCATCAATGACCTGATGGCGAGCCGCTTGCGCGAAGCGGGCGTGCAGGTAAAGAATTTCTACCCAAAGAGCCAATTGCTCGATGCGCCGTTACGCCTCAAAGGCATCAGCAACATCTTGTTTTTCTATTCCCTGCTCGACCGCAAGGATGAGATGTTGAAGTACGACCTCATCCAGGGCACGACCTATACGCCGCTCGCTTTTTTGGCGTTCTCCATCCCCGTCGTCAGCCATTTTGGTTCGACGTCGTGGGGCTTCTTGAAGGCCGTCCCTTTGGCCAAAGACCTGGAACCCCCGCTCCGCAAGATTTGGCTGGCACTCAAAGAACAGGGCGTCATCCGCGAATTGAACGTCCGCACGCGCCGCCCGTTGCGGGATGTCGCCGAGATCGAGAAGTTCGTGGCGCTGCGTGCCGCGGCCGTCATTGCGACATCGGAGATCGTGCGCAAGGACTTGTTGAGCGTCGGCGTGCCGCCCCAAAATGTCCATGTCGTTCCGAATGCCATCGAAGACTATTGGTTCACGGGCCGCCCGCTTGTCCTGTCCGAAAAACCGTCACTGGTCTTTTTGGGACGCATCGGCGCCGATGCGTTTACCCTCAACCTCAAAGGCTTGGACCGGCTCATCGATTTTTACCAACGCTTCCCGTCCGTCACCAAACACACCATCGGAATCACGACGAACAAAGAGTTGGTGGAATGGTGTAACGCAGAAATACTAAACCACCAGTTCCACGCGAACCTCCAAAAGGAATTGATCCCGCAGATGCTCCACGGCAAAGCGGGGAGTATCCTCCTTATCACGAGCCGTTACGAAGGGTTCTCCTTGAGCCTGATCGAAGGGATGTCACAAGGGCTGATTCCCGTGACGTATCCCGTCGGCATCGCGCCGGAGATCATCCAGAACGGCAAAAACGGCTTCTTGGTGCACACGCAGTCCGAAGGCAAGAAGGCTATCGAACATATTTTGCATCTTCCAAAAGGGGAACGGCGTCGAATGGCCCAAGCGGCGCAAGAGACAGCGCGAGGTTTCAGTTCGCAGACCATCAGCGCGCGGTTGCTCGAGGTGTATCGCGAGACGTTGAAGAAAAAGCGCAAACAGGAATAGTGGGTCGTTTTACTCCGGTAGAGGCTCCCCAATATGGTAGTCCGGGAAGAATGTCACGGGGATATCCTTCACGAATCCAGCCCACCCTGCGCCAAACAACGTGCTCGCGGTTGTTTCCGATGGGATCCAGCGCAACGTCCCTTGCGCATCAGTGACGAGGTAGACCTTCGGGTCTGATTCGATCTTCACCAGCGTGCCGGTCTTCAACGTGATGTTCGACGAGAGTTGATAGTTCGCCAGGTCTTGGTCGGATACGGTTTGTACCGCGGAGAAGTCGCTGAACCACGAGACGTAGGTCGCATCATTCGGGAAGACGGCACGCGTGCCGTCGCTCTTCAAGCAGTAGACCGTCGAAGTGTCCTGACTTTTTGCCAGAAGCTGGCAATTGAGAGTCTGTGGCGGGGGAACGGAAGCGGTCGACGTCGCGACCGGCGTGGTATATGTTTGCGGCGCATTGTAGCGGGCGGCATCCGCATGCGTGATGTAGGCATTCGATCCTTCGGGCAGCGTGTCCATCCAAGTGATGACGTCACGGATGTCGACGAGTTCGTATCCCACCGGCGTGCCTGACTCATCGGTATCGCCGCTGGGATAAATGATGCCACGCGCAATGCCGATCAGGTTGTTTTGCGCATCGACTCCGGGGCCGCCTGAAGACCCGTGGCCAATGAACGCGTCCGTGCGGATCGTGCCTTGGTCAAACAGCGAAATCGTTCCGGTCGAGACGTACTGGTCGCCATTCGCTTCGGCGGGATAGGTAATGAGCGTCAGCGGGTCGCCGACTTCAGAAAATTCATCTGTCTCGAGGAACGGGAATGAAGTGAGCGGATTCCCTTGGATACGCCGCCCAATTTTGAGGATCGCGAAGTCACGGTTGTTCGCTGCGTCATATACGTATTGGACACCTTGCGCGCGATAAAAAACGTTTGGTTCGTAGGATTGGTCACTGATGAAACCGAGCTCGCATGGGTCTGGCTGGTTCGTCGTTTCATTCAGCAGCACGTGTGCGTTCGTAAGCACGTATCCTTCCGTCCCGTTGATCACGACGCCGGAACCTTGCTTGTCCCCGCATTGCACGATGACTGAAGCTTGGCGAGTCGCAAAAGGGATATCTGCGGCTTGGGCTGGCAACGTGAGGACGAAAAACGCAAGCAGGGTGGTCCAAATGGGGAGGCGGGGATGGCGCATACTGAATATTCTAATGATAGTGCTTCAGCCTAGAGAGCGACAGTGAAGGTCGCAACAGGTCGGGTTTTGGTTTATAGTCAGCTCAACATATGGCGACAAACTCGAACTGGGCAGGACATCTTGAGGACACGAAGAA